>DODG01000156.1 GCA_003509065.1 Acidobacteriota bacterium | reverse complement strand
GTGCATGGGTGGGGTCGTATATTTGCCCTTTCGTCGTGATCGGATGGAGTTGGCGCGGTGGTCGTAATAAACGGCCAATAACACTGCGGCACGACAGTAACGGCATATCAAGGGGGTATGAGTATTGAGCTGAGCATGCATTTAGACGCTCTAGTTCGAATTAGGCATTCACGAAAACCAGGGTCTCCGCAGGTGTTAGTGGAACATTGATTGATATTGTATTGTGGGATTTTCAAGGAGCGGCGCTATCGCGCCGCTCCTTTTTAACGACTTTACTGCAAAGAGAAGATAACGTCGTCGCACCACTAACCGTCGACAAGTTCCTCCCGATAAGCCGCAAAGCGCCTTCTCATCCAGCCAGTACTTTGCATGCGGTCACAGAACATATCGAGAAACGCGACCCATTCAGGATCTCCGTACCTGACTGCCCAAGTATTCGGTAAGGTCTCAAAAACAATTCCGGTGAAGTGGGCCCAATTGGCACTCGACGCGAAGACTTCGATGTCGAAATCTCCGTCGATAGCAGCGGTGGCCTGTTTGTTTTTCACGGGCTCGAAGGACATCGCGAGGGTACCCGGAATCGATATCACCTTGGCATTCGGAAAATTAACCTTAATCTGATTTTCTATAGACGAACCTTGGTTGGCAGAGAAGGTGACATCTGCATTATTAAAGTCCTCAACCTTCGTGAATTTACCCGCGTCGTCCTTATGCACCATTATCCCAAAGCCTTTGTGATGCAGCGGACCGGCATAATCAACCACAAGTGCTCGTGGCACCGTATAGGTTAGCGATGACGCGAACATATCGTAATCACCTTTACGTAGACCGACGGTTGCATTCTTCCATGACACTTCTTGATATTCCACGCCGACTTCACACTGTTCACCTAGAAATTCGGTGGCGTCGTGAAATATCCCTCTTAATTCATTTTTTTTGAGATCAAGATAGAAATTGGGTTTGGTTTGCGCATAGCCGACTTTTAGCTTGCCAGTTTTTTTAATTCTCGCGAGTACCGAGTCATCTCTGATGCCTGACTCCAGCAATGCGGCGTAAGCATCCTTAATCGGCAGGTTAGCTGTAATCACTCCCGCCGCGGCTGCAATTCCACCAGTGCCGATTGCTGATTTTAAAAAATTGCGTCGATTGACTTTGGGTTGGTTACTGTCGTCATCATGTTTTGGTTCTCGGCTCATAGTATTTCCTCCTGATAAACGATTGACGGGTGCCTCACAATATTAGTTTAGGTTATTAGTGCTCAGTCGCACAATGGTTGTCCGGGAGGTATCAAACGTAGCGATTTCGAAGGCGCTCTGAATACCATTTAAATAGTGAAGATAAAGTCCCGATAACGACGATATAGAACACTGCAATAGTGCTCATAATTCCAATTGGTTCAAACCATTCCGCGCTCAAATGATGCCCCCAGTGCATTAAATCAGCTACACCGATGATGGAAACTAGGGTGGAAGAACGGATGACCACCATAAACTGGTTCATTATTGCTGGCGCCATTGTATGAAAAGCCTGGGGCAGAATGATACGTCTCATCACCAGGTGCGCGGGCATTCCCAGTGAACGCCCGGCCTCTATATGTCCACGATTTATTCCTTCAATGCCTGCACGGAAGGTTTCAGCAAGATATCCAGCTGATTGAAGGGCGAGTGCGATGCAGCCGGCCTGAAATAGTGAGGTGGGCCAACCAAATAATGGTGGCCAAACATAATTAACCCACATTAGTTGGCAGATGATCGGCGTTGCCCGAAAAAAATTGACTACAAAACGGGCTGGCCAGTAGAGGGGTTTGATGTACATTGTGATGAGACACAACGCGAGCCCAATAACGACAGCACCTATAAATCCCAATGCGGTCACCTGTAACGTAATTGACAGACCATCGAGTAGATTGTCCCGAGCATTCCACATTGCTCGGCCCCAGGCAGTTTCCAGGAATGATGCCATGGCCGTTAGCCTATTTTGTCCCGCCAGGGATTGCTTAATTTTTCAGCAATGCTGGTCATTGTAAAAACAATGACAAAGTAAATCAGAGCGATTCCGGTATACAGTGGCAGCGCCTGGCCGGTGTAACTGGACACAAGATTCACGCCGTAGACAAGGTCAGGGACCATTACAAGAGAAACCAGTGTGGTTCCTTTAAAAACTGATACGCACTCGTTAAGAAATTCTGGGAGCATCTGTCGAATGGCCTGAGGCAGAATGATACGGCGTAATGTAAGTGTTCGTGACATACCCGTAGCGCGCGCCGCCTCTATATGACCCTTAGGAACAGACAGGATTCCAGCGCGAAATATTTCAGCGTAGAAGGCGCCAGCGGAGAGTGATAGGGCCATGACGGCCACAACGAGCGGATCAAATGTCACGTTGCTTTCGAGTAGTTTGCTTAGGAGTAAGGCGGGAACATAAAGAAACCAGACCAGCGTGACGTATTCAGGCGCGTTTCTGAATAACCCGATGTAAAAGGTGGCGATTGCCCGTACTGCGATATTTGTGTTTAGGCGGATTGTCGAAAAAATAAGACCAAGAACCACACCAAAGACAACAACTAAAAAAAATACCAGAAAGTTATACCAGAGACCCGGTAGCATCACCGCCTTGTATTCCCAGAAAAGAGAAAAACCGGAGACGATTGAAGCGAGTTGTTCTATCAAGGTAAGCCCTGGGTACTAATGCAAAATACTTGAAAAGAATTGCTTGCTGCGGGAGCTTTTGGGGTTGTCTATGACCTCTTCTGGGGGACCATCTTCTTCAATCATTCCATCGTGTAGTAGAACGACTCGATCAGACACTTCACGAGCAAAGCCCATTTCGTGGGTGACTACGATCATGGTGGTTCCTTCTTTCGCGAGAGATCGCATTACTCCAAGAACCTCACTAATAAGTTCCGGATCTAGTGATGAAGTGGGTTCGTCGAACAGCATGACCTTGGGTTGCATTGCAAGCGCCCGCGCGATTGCAACTCGTTGCTGCTGTCCTCCAGACAGGCGCGCCGGATACTCATCCCTTTTGTCAAGCAGTTCAACTCTCCTGAGTAATTCTGTTGCGAATGACTCTACTTCTGAACGCGCAAGCTTTTTTACCCTCAACGGCGCCTCAATAATATTTTCGAACGCCGTCATATGTGGCCACAGATTAAATTGTTGAAAGACCATCCCTATTTCCATGCGCAAAGCATTAATGGAAGTCTGGGAAGCATTGGTCCGGCGCCCGGCAGCATCGATCTGAAAACCCAGCGGGCGTCCATCAATGTACGTTTCACCTGAAGTGGGCTGTTCGAGGTAATTAATGCACCTAAGTAACGTGGTTTTCCCGGATCCGCTAGCGCCGAGCAGTGTCAGTACATCGCCTTCATGCACGTCTAACGAGATGCCCCTTAGCACCTCCAGTGTTCCAAACGTCTTGTGGAGGTCTACAACCTTTACAACTACGTTGCGATCAGACGTGTTTGTCGGCATAACCATGGTAAGAGAATCCTAGATGGGAAGGCTTATGAAAGAATCGCAAGTTAACTCTTTTGAGTTAGGTGAGGAATGAGATTATAGGGCGCATAGTAAAATGTCATTATAATTATAAATTATTATCTGACGATGATCCGAGTTAGACACATTCCAATCAATCCGGTAAGTGCAATCAGGAGTAAGGCATTGGGTACGCCGATTTGGTCCGCCAGAAATCCACCCGAGGCGATTCCCGCAGGACTGGTCCCGATACACATGACAACAACGCCCATTATCGTGCTGCGGGTATGCCGCGGACTGACTGATAGAATAATAGTTGTTTGCAAAATCGCGAATCCAGAAAGGCCTAAGCCAGCGGCAAAGAAAATAATACAACTTCCCCACAGACTGTTCGATACGGAAAATAAAGCGATTGCGAAAAGAAATAATAGTGAGCTGAAAAAAAAAGTTGATTGGTAGTGACGCGGTCTAACATATCCAATTACACACAGTGCGCCTGCAAGGGACCCGATACCAGTAGTTGACATCAAGAGGCCAGTCCACAACGGATCAAGGTGTAATTGTGTTGCCGCGATAATTGGCATCAGAGCCCATAATGGCCAGACACAGAAGTTGAAGATGATAGTGGTTATCAGCACCCGTAGAATCGCGGGTGTTGCCAGAGCGAATTTAAGTGCCTGGCGGATGTCGAAGAAGAGTGAGACAGGGGGCGCGTCGGTCATTTGCGGTTTGGAAGGGACCCCGACGATCAGGCCCAGTGCGATCCCCAGCATAATGCAAACCACTGCGCATGTTCCGATAAGGCCGATCGTCTGGAAAAGCAGTCCACCGACCAATGGGCCGGCGATGAGGGTGATATTGTCGGTCGACCTGTCTAAACCGTTGGCCGCGGCTAAGGACTTCACACCGGAAATCTCACCAAGTAGGGCGCGGCGAACAGAATGTTCTCCGGACAATACCAGACCACTGAGAAATGCAGCGATGTTGATATGTGTCAGTCGTAACTCGCCCAAACTAGCGAGTATGCCCAGTGTGGAAAAGATTGCGATTAGGAATATCAGACTACCGGCGAGCAATCGGGACCGATTGACACGGTCAGCGATGGCGCCGGTTAGAGGTCCAAAAAAGAACAACGGAAGTAAACGCACGGCGGCGACTATAGATACGTCAAAGGCAGACCCGGTCATTTGAAAGACAAACATTCCCATGCCAAGAAATTCAAGCCATCGAACGGTATTGCAGATTGCGCCCGTTAACCAGACTCGAACGAAATGTTTGTCTTGGAGCAGGTGATGGGTTCGGGCAAAGATCAACAGCATCCTCCAGTCGTTAGAAAAATTCTACATTCAAGGAGTGGTATTTCTGTTCCAACATAAGTTCCGATTATTATGATAGTGTGGAAGGTGTACCTGTTAATGACCGGGTAACAATGGTAGTCGTTGATTTTGCACTGGTGATGTCTTCGCTAAAATAGTGTTATCGAAGCCGATCGCTGATTGAGGGAGAGCGCATGAGTCAGACAGGATTTGAGTCCTCTTCGATTGTAGAGACTTATCGTCAACGAACTCCTGGGTCCGCTGTGTTATTTGAAGAGGCGTGTTCAATGTTTCCAAGTGGTATCACCCACGACTCACGGTTTCTGCAGCCTTACGGCATTTACGCTGCCAAGGCGCAGGGAGCGCATAAGTGGGATGTCGACGGAAACGAATATGTCGACTATTCGGGGGGGCACGGGGCCCTGTTGCTGGGGCACTCACATCCTGAGGTTTGTGCGGCTATACAGGTGGCGCTTCAGGCAGGGACCCATTTTGGTGATAGCCATGAACATGAAATTGGCTGGGCGCGAGTCATTCAACGTATGGTGCCTAGCGCCGATCAAATTCGGTTTACGTCATCCGGTACGGAGGCAACACACATGGCACTTCGTCTTGCGCGAGCCCACACCGGAAAGAATAAGGTCATCAGATTGCAGGGCCATTTCCATGGATGGCATGACCACATGACATCAGGTTTTAATTCTCATCACGATGGGACTCCGACTCGCGGCGTTCTACCTAGTGTGGCGGAGAGTATCATTTTAGTCCCGCCTAACGATGTCGATTGTATTCATGAACGGCTGTCGAGCGATAGCGATATTGCTGCGTTGATTCTTGAGCCAACCGGGTCTACTTTTGGTATGGTTCCACTGGTCGATGGCTATCTTTCCGCGTTACGCGAGTTGACGGAACGTTATGGGGTTTTATTGATATTTGACGAAGTCGTGACTGGATTTCGTGTGGCCAAGGGGGGGGCACAGGCACACTACGGTGTGATGCCTGACCTGACAACATTGGCCAAAATTTTAGCGGGAGGGTTACCGGGTGCGGCGGTTGTTGGGTCTCGAGAAATACTGGCTGCGTTAGATTTTGATGCAATGGTGGCGGCGGGAAAAGAGAAAATTCAGCACCAGGGCACATTCAATGCCAATCCGATTAGTGCCGTCGCAGGATCGACAGCGCTATCTATTATTGAGGCATCGGATGTTAATGAAAGGGCTAATGCGTCAGGAGCATTTCTGCGTCAGGGAATGAATCAGGTTCTGCATCGTATGCGGATTCCGTGGGTGGCATATGGTGAATTCTCCGTTGTTCATCTATTTACTAATCCAGACAACAGAGTGATCGATCCGTCGTCATTTGATCCACTCAAAATCCCTTGGCAGGAGCTAAAGAGAAATTCCTCCCACGCTGTTACTAAGTTGCGATTGGCTATGTTGGCAAATGGTGTCGAATTCAATGGCTTTCCTGGGGGAACAATCTCAGGCGCGCATAGCGAAGCAGATCTTATTTTTACCATTGAAGCATTCGAGGAGGCGCTGAACATGCTTCAGTCAGAGAACGAGATTTAGATGCTGATCATTCAATATCGAAACTCAACACGAGAACTACGATGATTGTCGACTCACACGCACATATCTTCGAGAAGTGGTCCGGTGCTTGTGGGTTACCCAGTCGCGCGCTTCACTGGCGTTACATACAAAAAGTTGTCACTCGGCCAGCTGCAAAAGTAATTCGGTTTCGGGATGGCGCTCCGGGTGATGCTTCTGCCTTGTTCTCGGGGAATGGTTATTCGTGGTCAGATCTTCGCGATGATGTCCAATTTCGAGTAGGAACCTATGGCCGGTTGGATTTTACGGTAGATGGGGAGGATTATTATGTGCAGTACATGCCGCCTGCCATGGCCGACATTGAATCGACACCTGAGTTGATGATTACGCAGATGAATGCTGCAGGGGTCGATCATTGCATTCTGCAGGCAGGATTCGGTTACGGCGCTATGAACGACTATAACGCGCTTGCTCAACATCAATTTCCCACGCGATTCTCTGGTCTTTTCCATGTTGACGAACCGAGGGCAAATGAAGAGCAATGGATGAATGAAGCTCAACGAGCATTTAAGCAATTAGGATTGCGTGGTCTGTATTATTCGCTGGAACAATTCAGCCGTTATGATTTTGATGTTTGGTTTAACGAGTCGCGGTTTAACTCATTCTGGGAGATGATAGAAAGTCACGGGATTCCCGTGTTTATTGAGTTTTCGGCGATTCCGACTTACGACAAAGCCGGCTATTTAGATGTGCTCAAGCGATTCTCCACTCTTTCGAAATGTTTTCCATCGATACGATGGTTGCTTGTTATGGCGCCCCCCATTCAGTATTTTGCAGAGGGTGATGCCTGGAATTTCCCCACCGAAGTTGATGAGTTGTTTACCCGCGACAACATCTTGCTTGAACTTTGTTATCCCATTACGTGGGGCGGGCGAGTTGATTACCCGTTCCCCTCGATACAGCGCTTGATTCGTAACCTGAGAGATCGTTATGGTACAAGCAAACTGGTGTGGGGCTCAGATATGCCAAATGTAGAACGGTTTTGCACCTACAGACAGTCCATAGACTACATTAGAAATTATTGTGAGTTTCTTTCCTCTGCGGAGAAAGATCGCATTTTGGGTGGGAATATATTGGATTTTCTTGGCGTACCCAAAGTTGAAGAATCATTAAGAACGGGTGCAGTAACTATTTGAGTTTTCCCGAGTGTGCAGGAGTGTGAATTGATGAAAAACCTAGTTGGTCAGCCAATCGAATTGATCGATACCCCCGTGCCTCTGATCCATCTTGATGCTTTGGAACGCAACATAGCCAAGATGAGCAAGACTATTATCAATGAAGCAAGAGTTGGCTGGAGGCCTCATACAAAGTCGATGAAAAACCCCGATCTCGTCCAGTTGTGTCTTGATGCGGGTGCACACGGGATCACGTGCGCGAAACTAGGAGAAGCAGAAGTAATGGCGGCTGCAGGCATCAAGGATATTCTTGTTGCCAATGAGGTGGTGGGTGCTACAAAGATATCTCGACTTGTTAAATTGTGTGAAAAAGCGGATGTGAAGGTCTGTGTGGATAGCATAGATAACGTTCGCCAAATTGATCGAGCTGCAGCAGCAACGGGAGTGCGACCACGCGTTCTTATCGAAGTTGATGTGGGTATGGGAAGGGCAGGTGTTAAACCCGGACAACCGGCGGTTGCGCTTGCTAACGAGATTTCAGGGCTTTCAAATATTGAGCTGGCGGGGCTGCAGACGTGGGAATCGCATACCTTGACGATAGTAGACCAGTCTGAAAAGAAGCGACAAATTCTCGCCGCTTTGTCGCTTTTAACCGAGAGTGCTGATCAGATTCGACAAGCCGGGATTTCACTAGAAATTATCAGTTGCGGGGGCACGGGTACATATTGGATCAGTGCTTTTGCACCCGGCATAACCGAAGTAGAAGCCGGGGGGGGTATCTATGGATGTGGCCGGTATCGGCGCGACTTTGGGGTTGACTTAGAGCCAGCGCTGACTATTCTGACAACGGTAACAAGTAGACCTGATCCAAACAGAATCATTTGTGATTCAGGTTTCAAGTCGAGTGGTAGAGGATTTGGCGAGCCAGAAATTCTTGACTGTGGAGTGGTTGAGTCATTCAAGTTTTCCGCGGAACATGGTTCCATTTTTCTCGCCCAAGACAATCCGTCACCTCGCCCAGGTGAACAGATTGAATTTGTGCCAGGGTATTCAGATGCAACTGTCTTCCTGCATGATTACCTTTATGGCGTTAGAGCTGGCCGCGTGGAAGTTGTGTGGCCAGTTGTCGGAAGAGGAAAGCTACAATAATTAGAGGTGCGTTGTGGATGCAATCGGATTAGGTGCGGGTTGTTGATGCAGTGCTGTGAGTCGGGGGGGTTAAGCGCATGCTGCCTTTCGAAGGCGCATGGTTTCTTCCTCATTAACTGCCATCTGGATGCTGTCGATAGCGACGCCGTATTCTTCAAGCGCACATTCCAGTGAGACTTTTTCATTCAAGACATCATCTAGCACGAAAGCGGGGTCGCGTTCAAACGGATTCCCCCACCCACCTGCACCGGCAAGTTGAGCGCGAAATGACTCTCCTTTTTTCAAAGTCATCATAAATTTCCCAGGCGGAACTGAGGGTGAATCGCTGTCAGGATTGAGCAAGTTACCAGCCTTAGCTCCTGCTTTTCCACCATGCAGGCCAAACGGACCAAATTTTTGCCGGTCACCGCGGACCTGTAAAATCGCATCGTTTGCTTCTACAAGGCGGTATTCACGTTCTAAGCCAACCGCTCCCCTGAATTTACCAGCACCTCCCGTGTCTGCCCGGAACTGGTAACGTTCAATGCGCAAGGGTTGCTCGACCTCGAGTATTTCAGCTGGTGTATTTGAATAGTTGACAGCCAAGGATGAAAGGCCATCAATGCCATCCTTATCCGGGCGCCCACCCCAGCCTGAAAAGAGAAACTCGAGACTCACAAAAGGGGCGCCGTCATCGGTATAGCCTGCGATCGTGACGCCATAGTCCCCCTGTACGCAGCAGGCAAAGACTTTGTCCGGTAGCATTTGCGCTAGGGCGCCCCACACACAGTCAGTCACTCGTGAGGCCCCTAATCCACGGGCAGCCACTGGCGCTGGATGGGTGCAGTGAACAAAACTTCCAGGTTCAGCGATGACCGTAATCGGTCGAAAAAACCCTTCGTTATTTGGAATACTCGGATCCATCACTGATCGGATGCAAGCGTAAACGGAAGAGGCAGTAAATGAAAAAGGCATATTAATAGAACCTTTTACCTGGGGATCGGTTCCTCTGAAATCGACAGTCAGTTCATCATTTGTTTTGACCAGGGTGGCAGCGATCCTTATCGGATTTTCTTGAAACCCATCATCGTCGAGGAAGTCTTCGAATTCCCATTGTCCGTCGGGAAGTTCAAGCAGTTCAGCCCGAGTGAGTTCTTCTGCGTAATCAATCAGATCGAGAGTGGATGCCCGAAGGGCGGCAATGCCGTAGCGATCAGCTAAGGCCTGCAATCCGCTCTCGCCGCGACGGCATGCTGCGATGCTAGCCATGATATCTCCGAGCACTTTTTGAGGAACCCGAACGTTTGCTCTCATGAGTTTCAGGAACATCTCGTCAAGTTGTCCTTCCTTAGCAATTCTCAGCGGTGGAATGCGAACACCTTCTTGGTAAATTTCTGTGTTGTCGCATGCATTTCCGCCAGCTACTCGGCCGCCAATGTCCGTGTGGTGTCCAATGGTGGCTGCGAAACCGATTAATGTGTCGCTCATAAAAATAGGTACGAAGATGTAAATGTCGGGTAGGTGCGTGCCGCCACCGAGATAGGGGTCATTTGTCGCAAAGACGTCGCCGGGGCGAATATCGTCCTTGTAATCGGCAAGAATCCTCGTCATTGTCGGGGGGAAGGAACCCATGTGAAGTGGCAAGCATAGACCTTGTGCTATGAGGGCCCCGTCGGCATTGAGAAGTCCAGTTGAAAAGTCCAATGCTTCTTTGATAGGTAATGAACGCGCTGTGCGTACCATCGTGACTGCCATTTCATCAGCGATTGCGGTAAGAGCATTCTTAAGTAACTCAATTTTGATCGGATCACGATTGGCGTTGGTCACGACAACTTCTCCTCTCAGGGTGTTTCAAACGTAATGCGAACATTGTTTGCAGCATCGACGTGGGCAGTGGCTTCCGGGGGTACGACGATCGTCGCGTCGTATTCCTCAATAATTAGTGGGCCTGTAATGGGTGAGGATTCAAGGTTAGTTCGTGAGTATACGGGCGTGTCGAGCCACCCATGATCATTTCCGAAATAGGTATGACGGTTTGTATGTATCGCTTCAACAGGCTTTACGCGTTGTTGCTCGGCCTGGAACAGGTCATCCGGTGAGAAAGCCTCATCTGAGAGGCCGCGGGCACGTAACCGCACATTGACAATCTCCACAGACTCTCCTTCCAAGGAGCGGTACCCATAACTATTTTCGTGCTCTAGGTGAAAGGCATTTTCGAGTGTGATCAACAATGAGTCATCTCGCCGGGCTCCCGGCATAGCCACGAGTATTTCGGAAGTTTGACCGGGATAGCGCATGTCGACAAAGCGATCTAGCTTGATCTGGTGCTTATCGAATCCCTCGCCAAGCAACGTTTGCGTAGCTTCCTCCTCCATACCGCCAAAAGTATTTTCCAGTTGTTCAGTATCGACTTTGGTCAGATCACGCCAAAATGTCTGGACATATTGATGTTCAACGGTGGAAAGGAGTAGGCCTATGGCGCTAAAAACGCCGGGCGAAGGGGGAACGATAATGTTTGCCATGCTTGCTTCTCTTGCAAGGGTGGCAGCGTGGACCGGCCCACTGCCACCGAACGCGAAAAGCACAAAGTCGCCTGGATCTCGCCCGATCTCGCTCGATACGGCACGGACTGCCCGCACCATGGTTGAATTGACAATGGTATGAATTCCAAGCGCCGCATCTTCTGCGCTTAACCCTAGGGGATCGCCAATGGTGTCTGAAACAGCACGCATAGCCAGATTGCGATCTATTTTGAGCGCGCCACCTACCAGATACTCTGGGTTGAGGTAGCCCAGGACAACATTCGCATCGGTGACAGTTGCCGCTGTACCCCCTCGCTGATAGCACGCCGGTCCAGGATCAGCGCCGGCACTTTGAGGACCAACCCGTAGAACCCCGCCCCGGTCTATCCAGGCGATACTCCCGCCGCCGGCCCCGATTTCTGCAAGATCGATCGCAGGCACCCGTAGCACATAACCGCCGCCACGAAGCAAACGATGGCCAATATTGAGTTCGCCACCGACTTCGTATTCGCTGGCAAGTCGGGGGATGCCGTTCTCGATAAGACAGGTTTTAGCCGTCGTTCCACCCATGTCGAACGCGATGATGTTGTCAATGCCAAGATGCCTCCCTAAGGCAGCGGCACCGACGGCTCCGGCCGCCGGTCCTGACTCAATAGCATAGACGGGTCGCTCCTTAACGAAGGCGGTTCGCACAGTGCCGCCGCTAGATTGCATGACAGTGATAGGCGCGTCTAGCCCCATTCCATCTAGTCGTTTTTCTAAGTTGGAAATATATCGGGCGACAACGGGCTTAATGTATGCATTGATTACTGTCGTACTGGTTCGCTCATATTCTTTTATCTCAGGCAGTACTTGGTAGGAGACGGAGAGCGTAATTTGAGGTGCAAATGTCGATAAATAATCCGCAATCAGTTGTTCGTGTATAGGATTGGCGTAGGAGTTTAAAAGGCAAATTGCGATTGATTGAACATTGTGCTCCAAAAGATGATTCACAGCCGTTTTTACGTTCGTCCAATCAAGTTCAGTAACGACA
>DODG01000134.1 GCA_003509065.1 Acidobacteriota bacterium | reverse complement strand
CGTACCAGTGGCCTGCCGCCTCCATAACTCAAACTGAAATAATCGGTCGCGTGCCGCGTTAAACCCTTGGGCAAAGAACAGGTCGGACTCATTCTCGGCATAAATATGTGCAATCCCCCAGCGGTCGGTCAGTATCTCAACCGGTTCCAATAGGCCAGAAACACTAAGGCTTTCACTCTGGGTCTGTGCAAACGAAGCCGTGCCAGAAATCGCGATGATCGTTAAAACTATTCCAATAATGGGCCAACTTCGCATGCTAAGGTCTCTCCTTACAATCACGCCGCTTTGCCAGTAACGACCGGTTTCCGATCGACACTATGACATGGCATAAAATGATTGGCTATGACAATTCACGGAGTGAACTGCCCCAAACTTTCGAACAAGGCCTCCTACGCACCGACCACCCTATCGCGCAAACTTGAGGTTCGACATGCTAAGTAGAAGATTTTATATTTCAATACTGCTAATCACTATCACTTCGACTCTGACTGCGGCACAACCTATCTCCCGAGGTCTTCTTCCTGAGGATTACTACAACGAGGTCGGCACACTAGACGTTGCGCTTTCTCCGCAGGGGGATCTTCTTGCGTTTACTGTCGTGACAATTTCGGAGGACAATAATCAACGCCATCGGGAGGTGTGGATGCAGCGGTTACGAGCAGGTAGGCCCGACGGTGATCCGTTCCGGTTCACAAATCCTACAGAAGAATCATCTGCCCCACAGTGGTCACCGGATGGTAGCATTCTCAGTTTTCAATCAGCACGAGGCGACGATTCAAATAGCACCTGGTTTGTTCGGGTAACTACGCCTGGTGGTGAAGCCCACCATGTCCCAGGTGTAGACGGAACTCCAGTATGGTCACCGGATGGAATGTGGATTGCTTACACAAAGAAGCCAAATCGTGAGTCATCGAACACCATGGAGACGAACGCACTCGGTGAAAGACCAGGCTGGATCGCGCCGAATGCTATCTCACAAACAGTCAACGCGGAGCGCTTCGACGGACGTGTGATTACGTCCATGCGTTACAAGCGCGATGGCCGCCTTCAGTTGCAGGCACATCCGTCTATTGTTGAAGCAACCCAACTGTTCATAGTACCCGCTGCGGGTGGTGAGCCACGCCAACTCACCTCTCTAGCCTTTGACATCCGAGAGGTTATTTGGAGTGCTAACGGCGAGCGTTTGTACTTTACCGCGGACGCAGAAGAGGATGACGAATACAACAAAGACCTAACAGTTGATATCTACACGCTAGCAATGGATGGCACTGGACAACCGCAGCAACTCACTTCGAACCCTGGCTCTGAACGTGCGATTGCGATCTCGCCTAATGGAGTGTTGCTTGCTTATCTCTCGACGCCGGAACGCGGCAAGAAAACAGACCTGAAGGTGGTCAGCCTCGGAACTGACGGCAGGCTTAGTGGAACACCACGAACATTGACTAGTAACTGGAATCTCACCCCAGGGACTCCTCGTTGGACCGATAACGACACACTTCGGTTTGAGGCGGGCATTAAAGGTTCGTCACATCTATTTGAAGTGTCTACCCAAGGCAGTCTTGTGCGTCAAGTCACAACAGGTGCTCGACGCGTGCGAGGCGTTTCTACGTCAAACGATAGGCAAACCATTGCCTACACCGCTACCACGGCTATTATGCCAACCGAAGTATTCGTAGCCCGTGGCGATGGCACGAGTGAGTTCCGAGTCACCCGGTACAACGAAGAATGGCTCAAAAACATCACGTTAATGCCAGCGGAGCGTCTCACCTGGGTTGTTAACGACGGCACTGAAATTGAAGGCTGGCTTATAAAACCCGTTGGATATCAACCTGGAAATCGTTACCCGATGATCCTTAAAATTCATGGTGGACCGCATGGAGCCTATGGCAATACGTTTTTTCGAACGTTTCACGTCTTGTCAAATGCTGGCTTCTTCGTTCTTTACACCAACCCCCGCGGTTCAACTGGATACGGGCATGCGTTCACCTACGCAACACTCGGACAATGGGGTGAGATGGATTCCGAAGACTATCTTACCGGTGTTGATGCTGCCATGCAGGCTTACCCGAACATAGATTCTGCGCGTCTTGGGGTGTCCGGTGGAAGTTATGGAGGGTTCATGACGAACTGGTTGACCGCCACCACTGACCGCTTTGCCGCTGCCGTAACCAGCCGGTCAATTACAAATTGGGAGAGTTGGTATGGCTCGTCTGACGCGCAGGGCCTCACGGATTATGAATTCCTAGGACCACCATGGGAACAGCGGGAGCTTTACCGTCGTCTTTCCCCTATTTCATACGTTGAAAACGTTACGGCACCGACACTAATCATTCATAGTGAAAACGACTATCGGACACCGATTGCCGACGGCGAACAATGGTTCATGGCCCTGATAAAACGGCAAATTCCTGTCGAACTGGTCCGGTACCCGCGATCTTCACATGGACTCTCACGCTCCGGCGAACCATGGTTACTTGTAGACCGTCTCGAGCGGTTACGAAGTTGGTTCACACACTGGTTAAACAACGAAACGACTGACACTGGAACAGGACACTAGCCGTAAACATCACCAATATTAAATTGAACGGTAATGTTATTAGCGAAGCGCTACCTTGTGGGAGACAGTGTTGGTGTTACGGTAGAGTTAGAGCGACGAGAGAACCTGGTTCCTCTCGCCGCCAGCTCCCTGCCTGCAACACAATGTACTGTTTTCCCATGTGCAGGTAGGTCATCATCCCGTACTGACCTGGAATCGGAATCTCGACGCTCGCGAGGATCTGCCCCGTCCGCTTATCGCGGGCATGCAGCATCGGCATATCGTTGGCATTTACCTCGGTTTCACCCCTGAGACCCTCCGTGGTTTGCACCAAAAGGTCGCCCATGACCATCTGAATGGAGTTACCGGTTCCTCCGGTCTTGGGAATATCCACCCCAGCTAAAAGACGGTGTTCTCTGATTCGGTCGGGAGTCTGACCAACCGGAATGTCCCAGAGCTTCTCGCCCGTGTTCATGTCGTAGGCCGTGAGTCCTTGGTACAGTGGCTTGTACACTGGCAGACCTTCGATCATAGGTAGGAATGCACGAGAGCCGCCCGGCGCCCACGCTGCCACCGTAGTTCCCGTTGTGGCCGTATGCCGTTCTCGACCCCTCCAAGGTTCCGCAGAAAGTCCAGGCAAACCTCGCTCCACGTCGACCCCGTTTGTAGGCACCAAGAACGAAGGAGCGCTACAGCCGCGGGTGTGCGGAGCGTACATAATTCCCGTGGTGGGATCGGCAACAGGTGGATGATAGATATTCAACCCTCCCAAACAACCGATGACATTGCGGTATTCGTGGTTGTGAGGGTACGGAAGGGGTGGCACATAGAGCCCTCCAACTCGGAACTCACTCAAGATCTCCAACGCTTGCTGTTTTAACTCAGGCGTATAGTCGATCACGAACTCCTCAGTGATCCCACTTAATACGATTGGATCCAAGGGTTCCGGCCTGGTCGGATAGGGCTGAGTGGGTGCCGTATAGTTGCCAGGGACATCACTTTGCATGACCGCGAGCTCCTCAATTGGCCAAATCGGCTCCCCGGTCTCCCGGTTGAACGCAAAGATGAGACCTTGTTTCGTGTTCTGGATCAACGCAGGTATTTGCTCTCCATCAACCGTTAAGTCCATCAGGATGGGCACGGTCGGAATGTCGTAGTTCCATTGGTCACTGTGGTGGATCTGGAAGTACCACCGTAG
>DODG01000049.1:3110-4412 GCA_003509065.1 Acidobacteriota bacterium | reverse complement strand
GGAGGGGTTATGCAGAATAAAATGTGGATGGTCGGAATGATGCTAATCGCGTTTCTTTTTGTGGTGTCACATTTTCTGGTCGGCTGGAATGGACGGTATCAATTCACGTCGAGTTCTGGCGCTGGAGTCTGGAAAATTGACACCGTGACCGGTCAGGTGTGGGGGTGTGGCAGTCAAGATATGACTTGTCGGCCTTTGACTAACGATCCACCAACGACCGAGTAAGGCGTGTTTCAATTCCCTAGGTGGAAGACTGCTTAGCCAGTAAGTCTAACTTCGTCCTCTATGCACACTTTCCAGAACAGGAGCCGAGAACTAAATGCTGACCCTTAATTCACTACGAATGAACCACATTTTTATATTCGGTGTCGTCATATTCGCATCACTACTTTTGACAGTGAAGTCATCGAGCGCGCAAAACTCTCGCGACGACCTGCACAATGGCCCTCTTATACACAATTTTGGACAGCATGTTGATCTACCAAATGCAGCATTCAAGACGAACACTGACATGGTGTACAAGGTTGTATTTGAAATATTCCAAGCCCTTGGCGACCCTACCGGTCCTCATATGAGACTTGAAACGGCTGCTCGATTTGTGAATTTGCATGCGCATGCAGGCGTGCCGCCAGAAAATATACAGCTAGCCATCGTGTTGCATGGTGGCGGCACTCAAACAGCATTGACGAATGAAGCCTACCGGAAGCGACATAACGTCGATAATCCAAATCTGCCACTCTTGAACGCATTAAGTGACGTAGGGGTAAATATCTACCTCTGTGAACAAAGTCGAATCTTCAGCGGCACTGGTGCGGACGAAGTCGCAGCGCCAGTGAAGAGTGCGCTTTCGGCTATGACAGCCATCGTAAATCTTCAAGCGGAGGGATACCATTTCCTGACCTACCAAACCACGGGCTTTTAAGCGTCTAGGAGAGAGTGATTTCTGCCGAACATTCGGCCAACTGGCGAGTCTTGCTTCGCCTTGTATTTCTGACTTTCACAAAAAGGATCGTCCGGTTCAAGGCGAGGCCTTTCTTTTTTGAGGTGGGCCGGCGTAAGCGGCAACGAATCGCTCACTTCACTGCGGGTTGTCTATCAGCCACTTGGCGATCCATTCTTTGTGGTCATATTTTTAATTTCAATCGCGCAAGTAATTATCCATATTAAAAATATGGACTCAATTATTCGCTGCAATAATCCAACATACTGTGAGCTTAAGTCAGCAAGCAAAAGAGAAACAAATAGAGAGCTTATTATTCCGCAAGTAATTGCTATTACAGATAATCTGTTATGGCTAGGCGA
>DODG01000049.1:0-2716 GCA_003509065.1 Acidobacteriota bacterium | reverse complement strand
TTATGAATTATTTGGGAAATACTTGGGTCTATGAAATTTTTGTTGCAGTCAACATCACAAGGAAATATTCCAGTAATTATTGTGGCAATTCCGTAAAACACTCCAAGCCCATAGAATCCAACTTTAGTTAGTTTAGACGGCTGAAACTTCTTAAACCCCACAAAACAAAAAATCGCGATAAGAAATCCACTAGGGATATAACCAAAGATCCTCAGTGCTAATCCATATTTAGTATCACTTGCATCGGACTCGCTTATCCATTGGCTTATTAAGTTATAGTCTTCGATTAGAAACCCACCAATAATTGAAGGAATAGCAAATAGACTAACGCCGAGTATCCCTATTAAGAAAACAACTTTATTATTCATCTCACCAGTCTAACTTCATTTTCAATGGGAACTGTCCAATTCGGATTGCACTTTGGTTCGTGGAGGGTTCAACGTGGAGGGTTCACAGCCATCAACTGTTCTGCAAGGCGCTGGGCCGCATCGAGTTCCTCGCTAGTTAATCGTTTCGCCGCCTCGTCACGCATCTCGACCGAGGAAACCCGCATATCACCGCTCAAGCGTGACGCGGCAAGATTGGCCCACGCATGGGCAAACACGAAGTCTTGCAGGACACCGCGGCCTTCCGAATACGCTAGAGCAAGCCAGCTCGTCGCGACGAAATTGCCTCCCTCAGCCCCCTGTCGAAACCACTGCACCGCCTCCCTGTCATCTTGCGCCGCGCCGCGGCCTTCCCAATACACAATGCCGAGTTGAGTCTGCGAGAAGGCATTGCCCTGCTCGGCTGCCAAGCGGAACCACCGCACCGCCTCCCTATCATCTTGCGGCACGCCGCGGCCTTGCCAATACGCAACACCGAGTGCTCTCTGTCCGTAGACATGGCCCTGGTCCGCCGCCAGACGATTCCACCGCACCGTCTCCCTATCATCCTGCTCGACACCGCGGCCGTAGCTGTATGCAGTTCCAAGTGAAACCTGCCCATAGGCATCACCCTGGTTGATCGCCAAGCGGAACCATCGCACCGCCTCCCTGTCATCTTGCGGTACGCCGCGGCCATCCCAATATGCATCCCCGAGAGCAGTCTGTCCGTCGGCCTCACCCTGATCAGCTGCCAAGCGGAACCACCGCGCCGCCTCCCCATCATCCTGCTCAACACTACGACCTTCCCAGTGCATGACCCCAAGAGCAAACTGCGCGTCGGGGTACCCTTGCTCCGCCCGTAACCGTATGTCAGCAATTTCCTGCGACGTCAGTTCTTCACCAGCAATCCTTACGAAATTTAGTGACTGAGCGTAGACCGGCTCGTTCAGCACCGTGAGTGCGAGAGCAACAACGACGCTAAGTAGAATGTCACGACCGGTCATAGTATTCCTCCGCATGACCAAGAAACTCGCACACAACAGTGGTTCCTCGTGCGTGGGGGCATGCCTTCCTCAAGCCAAGCCGACGACCCGTTCGACCCCTACGGTTGCTGGGGCTGCTCGGTGTGCGTCGTCGGCGGCCGCGAATATTTCTCGAACCAATACTTCAAATAGGCCTGAGTCCTGAGAAAGTTCGACGGGGTGCGCGACGTTCCATGCCACTCATTGTTGAAACGCACCATCGCTGTCGGCACTTTCAGCAGTTTCAATGCGCTGTAGAACTGTTCTGTTTGTGGCATCGGCGTTCGGAGGTCATTCACTCCAGTCATCAGCATCGTCGGCGTCGTGACATTACCCACATAGGTCAACGGGGACCGACGAAGGTGTTCACTCGGGTCATCCCATGGCAGTTGCTGGAAGTTCTGATACCACGTTGCGCCGTCGGTGGTACCCACGAAACTTACCCAATCGATCACAGGACAATTCGAGGACGCCGCCGCAAAGCGATCCGTATGTCCAACCACCCAAGCCGTTAACACACCGCCTCCACTACACCCGGTAACGAACAAGTTTTGCGGGTCCACGAAGCCTTTGTCGAGTAGAACGTCGACCCCGGCCATCAAGTCGTCGTAATCCTTACTCGGATAGGCGTTCATAATCTCATTACCGAACGCACTGCCATACCCAGCACTACCTCGAGGATTGGTATACAAGACGACGTAGCCCTGCGCCGCTTGCCACTGCCACCCAAAATTGAAGCCAACACCGTACATGCCATGTGGGCCGCCATGGATATGCAGTTGCATCGGGTAATCACGATTCGAGTCGAAGTCAGGAGGAGTGATATACCACCCTTGAACCTGCAGCCCGTCCGTCGATGGATACCAGATTTCCTCGACAGTCCCCAACACTTTCCCGGTCAGGATGTCGTCATTCACGGCGGTGAGCTGCGTAATCGCCGTCGGCGTGCCGACAGCGAACGCGACGACGTCAGGCGGCGCATAGAAACTCGTTCGCACGCCGACCGCAGTGCCGTCGTCACTCAAGTCGGACACCGTCAATAGATGTTGACCCTGCGTAATTGGGCGCACCGTGCCAGCATTCGGCCCAGTCGTTGGGAGGAAGTATAAGTTTCCAGTCCCTTCGGTCCGACTGTTGATGTAGAGTCCGCTCCCATCCGACTTCCAGATGAGATTTGACGGCTGGCGGTCCCACGCTCCCGACGCGAGCCGAGGATTTGAACCATCGATGTTCATAAGGTAGACCTTCCGCGTAATGTACGTGTCGCGCGTCCAGTCATAACCCGTGTAAGCCACCAGTTGCCCATCCGGAGACACAACCGGAGCTTGA
>DODG01000075.1 GCA_003509065.1 Acidobacteriota bacterium | reverse complement strand
CTGGCGAGTCGAAATAAACTTTGCAGATGAAACATCGACGGAGTACTGCCGGCGCACCATGGAGTTCGAGGACGTAGATGTAATTGTGTTGGAAGGAATCTATCTTTTGAAGCGTGGCTTTCAGGCTTATTACGACCGGTGTATCTGGATCGAGTGCGGCTTTGAAACTGCGTTGGAGCGTGCAATATCGAGAGGTCAGGAAGGATTACCTCCTGAAGAGACCATTCGAGACTACCAGACAATATATGTTCCAGCGCAAGAGATTCACTTCCAGCGAGACAACCCAAAAGGTGTAGCCAATTTGATTGTTAACAACGACGAGAGGCTGGGTCCGGTCATTTGGCACGAATGAGTGGTTAATGGGAGCGGGGAGGTCGTTCAGGGAGCCGCCTCAAGCACTTCGGTCAGTGCCATGAGCCGCCCGTTAATGGTCGAGGGATCAGGCGTGTAAACATACGAAGAGCCTGGGCTTATCAACTCTTGGTAAAGAATCTCCTCATGATCATCGAAGCTGATGACAACCGCGTAGAAGTCCTTGTAGGGTAGGTCGAACTCAACATAGCCATTTTCGTCGGCAACGGTGTCTGCCAGTCCAACAACCGAAACGTTCGCGTCTCTGACCGACTCGCCCCTCCCGTCTAGAATCCGAATCTTTGTCGACGGCTGTTCCAGGCTTGGAGAGACTCTGACCAGTGGTGATTTTGCGACCTGATTAACAACATCTTTTTCGTAGTCTTCTTTGGGTGTGATCCAATTTGGACCGTATTTTATTCTGAGGTATTCCTCGGGCGGGTTCGGTACAGGATATTTTCCACCTATGAATTCGACCTCTTTCAGGTTGGCAAACAAACGGGCAGGTATCCAGATAAAGGGAAAATGGAATATGTGATCGTCGATGACATGGAAAAAGGTGAGGTCTACGCGCGATGACGATTTCATCATCCCTGCGGCAATCCAGCGGTTATTCCTTTCTACGTTGACAAAATAGCCGCGGTCTCTGAAGGCGTCGAATACCGGATCTAGCATGTCTTCGGTGAGCCCATTGAGTCCAATCACGCTGCCCAGATCAATGTCATCGTCCCAAGGGATGAAAGCTTGGTCCCTGACTGCGCCGAGGCAAGTGCCCTGGCGAAGGAAAAACGGGACTCCAAGCGAATCCAATATTTCCTTGGCTTCCTCCAACATCAGTTTCGCGAGTTCCGGATCAATGTGCTGTAGGTTGGCGTACGACTTGAACAGCGCAGCCTCGTCTGATCCACTTTCAGGACCCATTGTCCCTCCTGTATCTAAGACCGGCCGCATCTTCACATTCAGCATTTGATGGCGAACCGACCGTTTTTAGTCCAAATCTTTCCATACGCAGCGAGGTGCCCCAAAGGGGTGGGCCAATGACGCGTTCCGGATGTCGGTTGACGCTCCTAGGGTCCAAGTATACAGTTCATGGCATCCTGGCATGCCTCCAGATTTTGAGTGCGGCTTGATGCAGGATAAAGTACAGATGGCAAACCCGGAGTCACGACGATGAATCAAGGTCCTACCGGCCAGCCGCAGATCGATGATGCTGTTGTGGAAAGCTATTTCGATGGGGCGGGTGGAACAACTGCAGCGTCGATGAGCATGATGGCTCATGGGCACAATCTGCCACCTAATGCGGTCGCCCATCGGATAGCCAGAGAACAACGGACCATCCGTGACTGGTTGGACGCTGTGCCAAGCTCGGGGAAAGTGCTTGACGTTGGCTGCGGCGCCGGAGCGTGGGTGGAGATTTTCGCCAACCGCTATAGCAGCGCCATTGGTGTTGAGCGAAGCCAGTTAATGGTCGAGGCTGCGATAGAGCGAGTGGCTCATATGCCGAATGCTGAGATATTGATCGGCGATGGACGAAAAGACCTACCCGATGGACCGTTCGATATGATCTTCGTAGGCGGCCTTTTCATGTATCTCAACGACGCCGACTCATTGGCGTTACTCGACTCATTAAAAGACCGTCTCAGTGCTGGTGGGTCCATGATTCTACGTGAATCAACTGTGCGGACTGGGGTGTTGTTGGCTAAGGGAGAGTACCAAGCGATCTATCGAAGCGTTGACTCATACCACCAGATATTTCGAGAGGCGGATATCGCTTGCCAGGAGGTAATACAGAACTCCGGCTACCGAAATATCGTGACGGCTGAAGAATTGGTTAGCTTTCGACGGAAATGGCTGCCTTTCTTGCCCAAAGATTCTGCGTTGCTGGGGAGCCTTACATGGTGGGCATTGAGGGCTACGACGCCGGTCAGCTTCTGGGCGCTACCAAAATTGCTTTCCACACTGAATGTAGCTTGGCCTCGCCTACAGAATCATTTCTTATTGTTGAGGCCCACGAGCTAGAAAACCGGTTGCTAATCCGTCCAGATGATAAAGGAATAAGCCACGGTCAAGACGCCGACGTACGTAGTGACCACGTAGTACCAGCGTCCGCCCAGCTTCCCCATCCGAAACGGCGCAACGTGCAGGTACGCCAGTACCAAGATAGCAACATAAAGAATCGCGGCAAATATGTTGCTGTCTATAATCGTGTGTAATAAGAATAACGCCGAGATCGTAAGCGGCGTGTTGTCGATCGTTATGCCTGCGTGGGTGCCGTTTTCATCGATGCCGTAAACATCGAAATAGGCCAATCGAAGAACCCCGGCCACGACGATCGCGAGGGCTCCCGGGTAGAACCACGGACTGAAATCCCCAACGCTTAGCAGCAGGATCGCCGGACCGGTCGCTGAGACGACCATATCAACCAGCGAGTCCATGTAGCCGCCGAACATCTTTCGCGACTCACTTCGGTCCGGCATACTTCTAGCGATCAAACCATCATACCAATCGAACAAAACGGCCCAGAGCATGGCGATTATCGCAGCCGGAAAATTCTGATTAAGCGCGAAGAAGATTGCGAGCAACCCGCAGCTGAGACCAAGCAGAGTGACTAAATTTGGTTTATCCGCAACAAAAGACAGGATACTTGGCGCTTTGGATTCATTTTCGCTTTTATTCATTAGTGACAATAGCCCAAGCATGCTTGCCGATGGCTCAAGCGTTTGCCGTGTTACGTTTCATAAACAGAAAACTCTATCGGCAGATCTTTCAAGTCCAAAGTAGTGGAACCGCCGTCAAGGTCTCCTTTCTGGAGCAACAGAACCGTCATACAGACATCCTCGTTGGGCGTATCGGCTTCCGCAGCCTCTTTCGCCACCTGGTGGAAATAGCCGGTGCCGCGCAGCGCCTTGGGCTTCGGTTCCAACTGTAAGATAAAGTTAGCCACTTCATCGGCATCGTTGACCACGTAGGGAACCGTGGCCTCAATCTCTTGGCCGTTGAACTGGATATTATAGACAGATTCCCGCTGTTTACCGAGGCCTTTCAACAATCTGATGTCTACGAGAACGAACCGATTGGAAACCCGGTACATCTCTCGTAGCATCTCTTGGTAGTTGGGCTCGTTATTGAATACGCTGGTGCAATGGACGACGTCAAAGGAGTTGTCTTCGAAGGGCAACCCAAAACCAGCTGTGACTATGAACCTAGCATCGGGGTATCGCTCGATAGCTAATCCCACTGCCTGTTCTGATAGATCGATTCCTGTGTACTCGATATTGGGCTCGTAAGACCGCATGACGTTGAAGAAACCGCCTGAAGCACAGCCGACGTCCAATACTTTAGCGCCGGGGAATAACACTCTAGGCAGAAATACCTTTTCAGAAGGGTATAGGTCGGATATCTCGTGGCGATTTTGGGAGTAATAGTCAATCGCACTCGGATTCGACCATTCTTTGGCTGTACTCAATAAAGTCTCCGGTAGCATTTTATTAGATCTCGGCTGAGAACGCGGGGTGCTTAAAAGCCTATCTCGTTAGCTAATCACGGCAGCGGCGAACAATCTTTCTGCGTCACGGAGATCGTCCAGCGTATCGATCTCGGCCCATTTCCGGTTCCCGGTATTCATGGCCGCCATCTTCATGCAACCAGATTCGATTAGGTTCGCGAACACGGCTTCGTAGTACATGTCAGATCGGTTATCGTCTAGGAATTCTTTCATCTTCGGAACTATGGTTTCCGCTAGAGTTTCTTTGCAAATGCGATAGATATTCACCGTCTTAAGAGCCTGGCCATAATCAAACTCAGGACCTTGGTCAGACTTGAGAACCATATGGTTCGCGATACCATCTTCGGCCAATATTGCCGTGCCATTCATGGTCGGCTGGAAATTGTCCACTATCGCCACGTTGGGTGCGTCTATCATGAGCAGGTCCCAAATCAGTAGATCGTCGAAAACGAGATCTGACTCTATGAGCAAGATGTCTTCGTCGAATTTCTCTCTAGCAAGCCAAAGGGAATAGAGATTGTTGGTCTTGTCGTAGTCTGTGTTCTCTACGTAAGAGATATTCACACCACGATAGTTCGATCCGAAGTGATCACGCACCGCTTCGGCCATATATCCAACAACGATGGTAGTTTCGCTGATCCCGGCCCTTCGCAGGGAGTCCAGCTGGTACTCCATCATGGGCCTGCCAGCCGTATGAACCAGACATTTAGGGCGCGTGCGAGTCAGCGGGAAGAGTCTGGTGCCCATTCCGGCGGCCAATATAAGTCCTTTCATGATTAATTAACCTCAACCGCGTCGGCTTTATCAGCTTCCGCGAATTTCTCCAACCGCTTGAACGTCTCAACGAGACGATCGTTGTCCTCGGCGGTGCGGCAGGCAATACGAATGTACTCGCCTTCTAGGCCTTCCTTGGCCCCGCAATTGTTCACTAAGACGCGGGAGTCCTCAAACAGGCGGGTTGTAAGGGATTCACCAGTGAAGCCGTACATGATCTGGCAGAGTATGAAGTTGCCTTGAGTCGGGAACGGATGGAGGTAAGGAACCTCGGTCAGTCCATCCACCAGTTTGCGGGTCGCCTCCCTTACCTGGCGGCAAGACTCGATGTACTCGGACTGGAATTCTCCCATTTCTTCTAAAAAGTACTGGGCAAAGGAATTTACGCTCCAGATCGGCACATCATCGCGCAACTGGGCCAACCGCTCCGCATTCCCGGTTGCAGCGTAACCAAGTCGAATTCCCGGAATTCCACAGTTCTTGGATAGGCTCTTCAATACCAACATATTGGGGTATTTGCTAATCAGATCCAAAGCTGAGGGATCGGCCTCGGCATCCACAAAATCCAGAAATGACTCATCCACCAATATCAGGTTTAGAGACTTCATGCGGTCTAGGAAATAGACCAGGTCGCTCTTCGACAGGTAGCTGCCAGTCGGGTTGTTGGGTCGGATGAGAAGGGCAGATTCTGAATCTGTGTCTCTGACGTGTTTAATGAACGCATCGATATCCAGATCAAAACCCTGTGATGGCTTGAAGGGCCTGACTTCTCTGCCCAAGATTTTGGCGCGGTTCACGAATTCTTCAAAGGTTGGCATTGGAACCGCCAGGCGATTGACGAATCGTGCCACGACAGCGTTTATGAGTTCGCTCGCGCCGTTGCCAACCACCAGCTCATCCTGAGTGAGACCGACCTGATCTGCCAGCAATGATGAAAGAAACCAATTGGTTGACGGATAATTACCGATCAAATCAGGCAGTCTTGCCTGCATATCCTCAACCATTCGAGCCGGTGGGAAATACCGGTTGGTCATATAGCAAAAATCTAAGACATTTTTATTCCAATAGCCGCCATACAAAGAAGATAGGCGGCTAAGTTCTTCGGATTTCATGGTGTACTCCATTGATTGCAAATGAATGCAACATTTGCTCAGATGCAAAGATTGCGTTTATACAAAGGTTGCGCGGAAAGAGATCTGGGTGGGAAAGATCTACCGAAGCCTGTAATGGGTGTGCGGCGGCGTTACTGTTCTATGACGGAATACGGTCCGCTGGAAGGAGCCACGCAATATAGCTGGTGCGGATGAGAAGGCGGTTACAGGACAACGGGGAGCGGAAAAGCGGGATAGGGTAGCTAGCGGAAAGAAAGAAGAATGTCCGTAAGTACTTGGGAGTCAGTAATACAGAATTTGATGTGGGTTAATTTACTCATGGTTGGGCCTCCATGAATCGCTGGGCCATGTCTGGAAACTGACATAAATCACAGCAAATCTGAGTTAATGTTACCAAAATCTTGATCGACAGTCAAATAAATCGATGAATTTTGCGCCTGCGCTGGACGTAACCGAGCCAGTCGATATGCAAGTCCCGGCCACGAGATCGAATTCCACACCAGCGAAGTAACGCCATTGGAGGCTTCGACAAAAGTGGATACATACGAGTGGCCATGCTGAATGGATTCATGGTTTTAAGCGTGGAATCTCCACCTAATGGAAGCGACCACCACTGAATGTGGTATTTAATCCGACGTATTTCGTAAAGAAAATGGTCGGGGTGAGAGGA
>DODG01000279.1 GCA_003509065.1 Acidobacteriota bacterium | reverse complement strand
GCCAAAAATGAAGTTGTTGCAAGTTATGAGCGCTGGATTTGATCAACTTGATGTACCTACCATTCGCGAGATGGGCATCGAGGTTTGTAATAATTCACCCGCTATCGCTCGATCTGTTGCTGAGCATGCCATTGGCATGATGATGATGGTTTACAAACGCCTGCCGCAAGGAGTCGATGGTGTAAAAGTTGGGACGTGGCAAAAACCGGCAAAGTCCGGTGATTTCGGTAAGGTATATGAACTGTCTGGCCGTACTGTGGGGATAATTGGGCTTGGCAACATTGGGACGTGGGTCGCACGTATGTTGCAGGGATTTCAGACCACCACACTTTACACAGATATAAGAGAATTCCCTATAGAGCACGAACGAGAATTAAAAGTCACGAGAGTTTCAATGGACGAATTACTTGATCGTTCGGATATTGTTACTGTGCATGTTCCCCTTTCGTCATCAACTACTGGACTTATTGGACGACCTGAATTCTCCGCCATGAAATCAGATGCGATATTTATCAACACTTGCAGAGGCCCAGTTCACAATGAATCAGACTTGATCGATTCATTGAATCGGGGATTGATAATGGGCGCAGGACTAGACGTAACTCAAATAGAACCGACACCGCTGGATTCGCCACTTTTGAAAATGGACAATGTGGTTGTGACTCCACATTTGGCAGGATCGTCACAGGAACGCGTCGATAGGGCACTTGTTTTTTCATTCGAGAACGCAAGGCGTGCCTTGAACGGCGAAACTCTAGAGAACGCGGTTCAGTTACCTGACTGATGTGTTAGCGACCCAGTGGTCATTCCTAAGAATCATTAATATTTGTGGTTCGATCTTACATTTGGACCGGTACCGTATGCTGGGAACGATCTCAGAAATTTCAGATACCCCATTTCAGCATGAGTGATTTAAACTGATTATGTAGCATCGATTTATTAGTTTATTTTGTTGTCAATGTCTGGCAGTTCTTCATCGCCGACAAATTCAGGACCGATATTCTCTTCTGGTACTTGCCGTAAGGCGCGGACTCCCGCCGCTAAGCCTGCCTGCCATGCCTTCGTCTCTCTGCGTAGTGCATTACGGAACCGGCTGCCGTATTCTCCGACTTTTCGAAATTTTTTCTGTCGTCTTCGAATGAGAGTTTTGTTGTTTGTTTCAGAAAGATTGGATATCTCACGCATTAATGTTCGTTTCAATAAGCGTGCAGCTTCAAGCGGGGAACCGTGTGCACCTTGCTCAGGTTCAGGGACAATATCATCGACGATTTCCATCTCCATGCAATCTATTGAAGTTAATTTGAGAGCTCTGGCTATATCTGAAGCCCTGCTGGGGTCATTCAGTTCAGTTTGAGCGCCACGCTCTGGTGAAATAGGTGTGTATATAGCGTTTTCTAGCATCAACACTCTGTCTGCTAGTCCGAACGCTAATGCTGCTTCGGAACCGCCTTCTCCTATTAGAACTGAAAGTGTTGGAATCTTTGCCCCACCCATCTGATCAATCATTCGTGCGATGGCGCTTGCTAATCCTCGTTGCTCCATGTCAATTCCAAGTTTTGGCCCACGCGAATCTACGATCGTTACGACGGGCAAATTGAAAGTTTCTGCAAGCACGACTCCCCTCCGGGCTTTACGGAACCCGCCTGGGGTGATGTCGCCGCTATCGGTGAAGCCGTCTTCTCCTTTAACGGAATTAGCAAATGAGGGCGATTTTTGTTGTGCGACGATCATCACACTTTGCCCTCCCAGCCGCGCTAACCCAACGATAACTGAAGGATCATCTGTGTATACACGGTCTCCGTGTAGCTCAAAGAAATTGGCAAAAACGTTGTCGATATAAAACCGTGCTCTAGGCCGGTCAGGCCGACGAGCTAGCTTGACCATCTCCCAAGCTTCTCGTGGACGTTCTGGGTAAGTCTCATAATTAAATCGCCGGGATGCGGTTAATTTGAACTCTGGTGAGATCAGATCTAGTACCGACGCGAGTTCGTGTTTCATATGGTCTCGAGCAATGATGGCATCGAGGTGACCTCGCTCGAGATACGCTTCAGCTGTGTGTTCCTTACCGATACGTTTTCCTTCGATCTCACGGATATCAGCGAGAGGCGCAAATCCGATATGTGAGCCTGGTTCAGCGAAAATAATATCGGCCATCGATGCAAAGCTGCCAAGAACTTGCCCCGTTGATGGATTACTAAGTGCGACGATAAACGGTTGACCTTTATCTCTTAGTGCTCGAGTAGCAAGTGTGGTCTTTGCCATTTGCATTAGTGAGAGAACACCCTCTTGGATGCGTGCTCCACCCGATGTAACCATCGCTACGCATGGTATTTTTTTGCGAGCTGCCAGTTCTAGTGCAAGAGTGACTTTTTCACCTACGACGACACCCATTGAACCTCCGAGGAAGCTCGAATCGAGGACTATGATTACCACAGGAGTTCCACCGATTAGGCAGGTGCCGGTTACCGCTGCTTCAGAAAGTCCAGTGCGTGTTTGATCTTGTAACAACCTAACCCGATAAGAAATCCGAGGAGAGAATTCTAGTGGATCTAGGGATTGAATCCACTTACTGGTCTCTTTGAAGCTGCCTTCGTCAGCTATGGTTGCAATACGGCGTCGGGCTGAGATTGTGTAGTGGTATCCACAGCTGGGACAAATTCTCAATCGTCTGTACTTAGTTGACTTCGATAAGCTCGCTCCA
>DODG01000395.1:1876-4532 GCA_003509065.1 Acidobacteriota bacterium | reverse complement strand
GGGCGCCACGCATCGTTCTGAAAAAGCTCAGGCCGACTCACGTCGATTTCCTCAAGGGGTACGGCGTCCACAGCCGCTTGCTGATCTGTCAACGTGTTCGTATCAATCTCCTTCTGTAAGGAATGGTTCATATCATGGTTAAAGCGACGGCAGCATTGTACTGCTGACGCTTGGCGCGTTCTTGGCTCTTATCGGTATCGTCTGAACGTCATCAAATCGGCGTTTAATCTTAAGTGCCTGTTATAAACTTCTTCATCACCTCAAACGCGCGTGGATCATCCCGATGCACTCCGTGACCACAGTCGGCAAAAACCTCAAGTCGTCTCATGGCGTCAGGAATGTATGAGGCCATCTCTTTTACCATTGCAATCGGTGTGATCGGATCAATCTCGCCTGCCGTCACGAGAGTAGGACACGCGATGGCCGCAAGTTTTTCCCGATAGTCGAAAGTCCAGTTCTCGCCGCCAGGCTTTGAAAAGTGTTCGATGACGGCTTGTGTCCATATAGATCTTTGTTCTGCGTCTCTGTCACGTTCAGTACGGGTATATAAAGGTAGACACTCCCGCATATAGGCAGCGGTATTCTCCGGACTGGGCCCATTCCAGAAATCCTCTGCTGCAATACGCGCACTGTCTCCACCAAACTGTCTAAACGCCTCAAAGACGCGTTGTGGAACCATCCGGGCGACGGTACTGGCTAATATTAATTTGTGCAGCCGGTCGGGGTGTCGAATAGCGTAGTTCTGGGCCACAAAACCGCCAAAGGAAAGTCCCAACACAATGGGTGTTTCAATGCCCAACGTATCAACTAACCCGCGCAGGTCGTCGGCCCATTGATCAAGATGCCAGTTGTCCGATTTGTCTGAATCACTGCGGCCTTGTCCACGATGATCGTAGTAAACAAGCTGAGCGACTTCCGCCAAGGGATTGAAATCGGGCTTCATCGTCGAATGGTCCGCGCCAGGACCCCCATGCAACACAAAAACAACCGGTCTCTCGACCATCTTCGGTCCCTCCGCTGTAAGACCAGATCCCACAACATCCACGTACAAACGACAGTCGTTCACCTGAATTCGCATAGTTAGATCCTTTCATTACAACGTTGCGGTCAACTAGTTCATCGTCAACGGCATAAAAAAGTCTACTCTGAAGCCTCTACCGCTTGAACAAACCTCACGAGCCTTCATGGGTACGTACGAGAACTAGCCCCCTAACAGCTACATAAACCAAAGCATCTGCAATTCTTATCAAGTTTCTCAGGAAGCGTTATAAGTGGGGCACCACGCCATGGGTCGCCACACCCTCTTTCTACAATTGGACGCAGATCCGCCCCGGTGACCAGTTCTAGCCGGCGGATCCACCATGACGTCTGTCGAAGTCAGCAATAGTGCTCGGTACAAGAGGTAGCGCTCGTACTGTTGATCATCCAGAACGGTGTGCATCTTCTTATCCATCTTGCGGGCATGTCGGCTTCGAGCTTGCTTAACCCGACGTGGGATATCGTCTTTCTGCTGTTTCAGCATAGAAACATACTCGGTGGTCAGAGCATCTAGAAATCCCCCGACCGCTTCCCTGAAAACACCCTGCTGCGTCACCGTCATCTCGATTGCCATGGACGCTTCCAGCACCTCGGATTGCAACCATGGCGGGCCAGCTCGTTCCCCCGTTTCTTCAGCAGTTAACGACCCAGCGCCCATAAACCAACAAGAAAGACACGCTAGTAACAGTCGGTGCATTGGCAAGCGCCACTCCTTCTGGCCATCATTATTTTGTCTCTTGGATAACGCCCAACCTATCACCAATCCGATACCAATTCCCACGGCTAGCTGGACAGGATTCTGAGTAGCGGCACACGACCCTGTACCCATACCAACTCCGATTGTTAACCAAACACCTAAAGACATTGATCCGCTCTAGTCATCTGTCGGCATGATTGATTCATAATGCAACAAAGCACGAGAAGGCGGTTGGATACGGCAAAAGGAAGAGAAGTGATTCCGATTAGCGAGAACCTGACAAGCTCATGACCACTCAACCTGAGGAAAAGACAGCCGAAGAAACAACTACTGGTGTTGGTTGTGAAGAGGATGTTTGGACTGGCACACAACCACGCATCATTATCGAAACAGAAGACAACGCTGCTAATCTCTTCGTTCACACTTTTGTAAGCACACTCCATAAATGGATAGTTGGCGGCATTGTGCTGCTGATGGTTGGTGCTTTCTTGGCTCTTATGGGAGTCGTCTGATGAAAAATTGGGGGCTTTGGCAATCGGTGGTGTCGACGGAAGTATCACCGCCATTCAGTTCGGTGTGGGTAAGCAGATAGATACCAATACGCTGCGAGACCCTATCATTGGCTTTACCTTCAAGAACAAAGGTTTGATGGGAGGAGTCTCCCTTGAAGCCTCTAAGTTCTGGAAAGATGGAGACCCCGTACCCAAGAAGCTCGCAGCGAATTAGTAGCGAAAGCCATAAAATAACCACACCTAAGATGGCTGAATCAAAGACAAGTCGTTGGCGACTTTTTTGCTATAGAAGTGTGCAAATACGCGCACTACAAACCGCGGCGTTGGTGGGTACGATTCTCGTAGCAATCAATCACCCAGAAATCGTACTGGACGGTTATATAGACACATCAATCTTGCTGAAGAGTCT
>DODG01000395.1:0-1489 GCA_003509065.1 Acidobacteriota bacterium | reverse complement strand
ACTAAATAACCACACAAAATTGATGCTCCAAAATCTTCGTGAGAGCATTAAATTGTGGGCGCACCGGGTCCCATTGCTCGAGATACCTGAACCGCGCCGAGTAAAAACAGGAAGCCCCGCTTTCACACTGTTCTACGCCAGCCCGTACCCATCCCCACCTTTCTATTTAAGGGCACGTTAGGATGAGGCGGTGGCGCGAACGTTGCTATAGGCGACCGGTAGGCAATCTTCGTTCTCGAAATAAGCCTTGAGACGCGGGCGGTCCAGCATGTGCTCCGTCCATTCAGTGAACTTTGGCTGGCTGCGCATCATCTGGACTGCAGGTTCCCCCCAACAGTATGTGGCGAGCGTCACGATATTGAGTGCGAGATAGTCGACCCATGTCGGGGCATTGTTGCTAAAAAACCACACCTGATCGCCTTGGAAACTGCGTTCGATGATATCGAGCCAGCGCGGGAAACGGTCGGTCAAGAAATCCGCGCTACCGTCCCGGCGACCTTCGTATATCTCCCGCCAGATGTCTGCAAGGTTGTAGCCGAACTGGGCGGCGCGGATGGCCTCAGCCGGCGCCACCTCACACCCGTGTTTGCCGGCCAAGTATTCTACGATGACGCTCGTCTGCGAGAGGACGGTCTCCCCATCGATGAGCAGCGGACAGGCGAAAACTGGCTCTGTCTGACCTAGGGCTTCTATCCTTGCTGGAACGTCGGTATCGACCGTATAGGGCTCACCCACGTCTTCGAGTAGCAGGATGGCGGGCTCCGCGCGACCAGTGAAGCCGGGCCAGTACACGATTTCGTATGCCATACGCGTTCTCCTCAGTTATTGAAGCCGAACTCTACCGAATACAACCAACCCGTGGAAAGCCATACAGTTTTATCTGCTCTGAGAGCTACATAAACTAGAGCGTCTGCGATTGGAGTAAGTTTCGGATGTGAACCAAGCTCAGGAGCCATGACAGATCCCGGCGAGAAGCGTAGTTTGGAAGAGATGAAACCACGGCCATTCCTCGTCGCAGAGTTCCAGATTAGATTTCAGACGTTTTGGACCTCCTTTACATTAGAGTACATTCCAACGCTTCATCAGTTATGACTGTTTTCCTTCGAGTATCTGCATACATCTGTATTTGGTCTACGCCTTTTCAACTAGGGCTTTGCCTTTGGGCAATAGGTGTTGTGTTATCTAGTGATGCAACGATGCTTTCCCTAACAAACGATATTTTTTTTAGCGATTACCTTCCTTTCCTTTATGTATTGTTAAGGCCTTTTACTTACATTGTTCTTCCGGACGCCTTTGCAAACTTTATTTGGTCTCTACCTATAGCCATCCATCAGCTGTTCAAGGCTGGCGTAAGCACTGCGTTAGGCTTCTGGATTCTAAAGAAACTAAATCAGGGGCAACCGAATCCCGCTTCACCAACGAACCATGACGGGTCTCGGCGAGAAGCTTAGGTTTCACGATAAATCAGATATGTAAAGAATATTTTACA
>DODG01000195.1:1269-2745 GCA_003509065.1 Acidobacteriota bacterium | reverse complement strand
GAGAAATCAGAGAATTCATGGCGCAGACCTTGCCTGGTATCGTAAAACCTGTTGAGTCAGGCATGAGGAAGAACGAAAAAAATGAGTCAGCTACTGATCGTATAGATTGATGTAAGTTTTTGTTGTGCAGTAAAAACACTATGAGACATATCGACCAAGCAGCAATTCAATCACACGGTGCTATTCGTTTTCGTTCCGATTACCACTATGCCGTTTTTGAGTACTGGCGCAGTGCAAAACTTTTACGATATTTAGAAAAAGCGGGTATTACTCAATTCGGTCGAGTTCTCGATGACGGCTGCGGAAGCGGTGGTATGAGTATTTCGTTTGCGGAAGAAACGGATTTTGTAATCGGTATCGATCTGTCTGATAGATTCGCCCAGGTAGGTAGACAACTCGCAAAGGAACGCAATGCTAAAAACATCAGATTCGCACAGGCCAATGGATCGGAGCTTCCATTTCCTAATGATAGTTTTGATTTGATCCTCTCGCATGCGGTCATTGAGCATGTCTCTAATCCAAGCGACTATCTCCGAGAAGCCCGTCGAGTGTTGCGTCCCGGTGGACGCCTATTTCTCGAAACAGCACCTTACCTCTCTCCAAGCGGTGTCCATTTGCCTCGTCTCAAATGGCGAATCCCCCTGTATCTGTTCCTTGGACGACGCGCAGCTTTTCAGGTGTCGTGCTGGCTTGCTAAACACGCGCCGCAAAGTTTGCAGGCCACACATGAAGACTCGTCATTCTTAGCCAAGGCAAAACGTCACGAAGAAAATATTGACGATTTGGTATACCTTGTCACACTGAAAAATCTGAGGCAGCACATTGCGGATGCCGGCTTCGAACTCGTTCGCGAAGATCTTGAAATTAGTAAACTGGCAAAGAAAATACTTCCAGCTTGGCTAGTAGCAAAGATTCCAGATATTCCGTTTGGTCGTAACATTCTGATTACGAATATGGAATATATACTCACCTAGACAAACCAAACGCTATGAAACGACTCGCTTGGTTTACACCACTTCCACCGGAACGCTCAGGAATCGCCACCTACAGCGTTGAAGTTCTTGATTCGCTAGCAGAAAGTTATGATGTCGATGTCGTTGTTGATTCGTCACCATTACAATTGAAGAAAGAATCGGGTCGACGAATTAGCGCGCACGATTTCTTATGGCGACATAAAAAGGACCCTTACGATTTAATTGTCTACCAACTGGGTAACGCTACATGCCACGACTACATTTGGCCCTATATGTTCCGTTACCCTGGTCTCGTCGTCCTTCACGACGGTCAATTACATCAGGCTAGGGCCCGCCTGCTATTTCAACAGAAGCGTTACGACGATTATCGAGCAGAATTCGAATATAACCATCCTGATGCAAAATGCGACATTGCCTACCTTGGAATATCAGGACTCTTGGGGTCACTAAACTACTTTTGGCCGATGTTGCGAACTGTCGTGAACTCAGCCAAAGTTTTGGC
>DODG01000195.1:0-880 GCA_003509065.1 Acidobacteriota bacterium | reverse complement strand
ATGGGAGTGTCTGATAATTCTGTCACCCGAAGCAAAGAAGACCTGCGAGCCAAGCACAATATTTCTAGAGAAGCCGTGGTATTTGCTGCGTTCGGTAGAATTACACCTGAGAAACGAATCTCGCAAACGTTTAGAGCCCTAGCAGCAACCAGTCGATTGATACCCCACGTTCACCTTCTCCTTGTTGGAGAATCAGCGCCCTACTATGACGCGGTCGAAGAAGCCCGACGTTTAGGTGTTGCTGATCGCGTCACATTCACTGGATTCGTCAGCGATAGCGACCTGAACGCTTACATGTCATGTGTCGACGTTTGCCTATGCATGCGTTGGCCATCATCTGGTGAAACATCCGCATCGTGGTTACGTTGCCTAGCCGCAGGCCGTGCCACAATTGTTACCGACCTTCATCACACACTCGACCTACCAGCGCTCGTCACACGAGGGACGTGGACAGTCTCGGTTGGGTCTGATACATCAATCTCTCAGGAAAATATTTCTAAACTTAATACCAACACGCAATCCAAGACACCACTTTGTGTAAGTATCGACATTATGGATGAGGAACATTCCTTGCAAATTGCCATGTACCGGCTGGCGCGAGACGCGAAACTAAGACAAGAACTCGGTAAACAAGCACGCGCATTCTGGGCTGCACATCATACGTTAAAGTGTATGCAGACTGACTATCAGCGAGTTATTGATCTGGCGATAAACAATTCCCAGCTCGTTAAGGCCCCGCTCGCCCACTTACAGTCCGATGGATGTGACACCACTCGTCAGATCCTCAAGGAAATGGGAACCACAGTTGACATTTTGGATGAACTCTAAATTTTCATCAACTGTAAAGGTTTCTGATTTATTTTTGTAACCTGCTGTAAGG
>DODG01000008.1 GCA_003509065.1 Acidobacteriota bacterium | reverse complement strand
GAAACCGGATCGGCAATCACATGGAAGTACCCTAGCGTCATATTACGAGGCGACAACTCAGTAGGCGAATTTTTCTCAGTTGCATTGGCGAACAATTATCAACAGGCCGACACTGGCACCAAGATGATTCACATAGGCAAGAATACCAAGTCAACGATCGTATCAAAGGGGATATCTGCCGGGCATGGCAACAACACCTATCGGGGTCAGGTGCAGATTATGCCTGGCGCTGAGAATGCTGTGAATCATACCCAGTGTGACTCACTCCTCGTTGGGGATCAGTGTGGTGCTCATACGGTTCCTTATATTGAAGTACGAAATCCCACGGCTCGGCTTGAGCATGAAGCGTCAACCTCAAAGGTCAGTGACGATCAGCTTTTTTACCTGATGGCACGAGGCCTTTCAGAAGAGGAAGCTCACCACATGATTATTACTGGCTGGAGTCGGGACGTGATTCGGGAACTTCCGTTCGAATTCGCTCTTGAGGCAGGACAACTCTTGAAAGTGTCACTCGAAGGCGCTGTTGGTTAATCCTTTGTGCTGATCTCTCGAAAATACAACTCACTGATCACCTGAAATACTAGATAAATGCTTGAAATAAAAAACCTCCACGCGTCTGTACGGGATATCGAAAACTCTGAAATTCTTAAAGGGGTAGACCTAAAAGTAAATATGGGCGAAGTCCACGCGATTATGGGCCCCAATGGATCTGGTAAAAGCACCCTTGCGAACGTGTTAATGGGTCGTCCAGATTACAAAGTCACAGATGGTGACATCCTTGTCGAAGGAGAGTCGATAGCTGAACTTCGTCCTGACCAGAGAGCTCATTTGGGATTGTTTTTGGCTTTTCAGTACCCCGCTGAAATTCCTGGAGTACGACCGTGGCAATTTCTAAAGGCCGCTCATGATGCGAAGGCAGAAGCGCTCGGTGAAGAGAAGATGTCAGTTCGTAATTTCACAAAGCTTTTCGACGAAAAAGTCCAGGCTGTCGGTATCAACCCTGATCTGGTGAAGCGCTCCCTGAACGAAGGATTCTCAGGGGGAGAAAAGAAGCGGAACGAAATGCTTCAACTCGAGGTGCTTCAACCCAGTATGGCTATTTTGGACGAGACAGATTCGGGCTTGGATGTCGACGCGTTACGGATAGTTGCTGAGGGGGTTAACTCGATGCGGTCCCCTGAACGATCTTTTATCGTGGTAACTCATTACCAGAGGCTCCTCAACTACATTACTCCAGACATCGTTCACATTTTGGTGGATGGAAAGATTGTGCAAACTGGAGGACCTGAATTGGCCCTTGTTGTGGAGAAAGACGGGTACAGGGAATATTTGCCAGCGGCAGGAGCAAATGCCTGATCATGACACTTGCTACTTCGCCTGCGGCAGTCGAAAAATTTTCATCAGCTTACGAAAATGCTGACCACGCAAAGTCACCAGGGTGGTTGTCCGATACCCGTCAGCAGGCATGGTCCATTTTTAGCGAGTTGGGCATCCCTGTTAAGCGACGTGGAAACGAGTTGTGGAAATACACGAATCTTGCACCAGTTGCTGAATCCGATTTCGAGTACGACGTGTCCGGATCGGTTTCAATTGACCAGATCCGATTGACTTGCCCATGGGATGACACTTGGAACATTGCTGTGGTCGTCGACGGTAAATTTAATGCTGACCTTTCTGCTTTACGTGAAGATGCCGGTCTCAGGGTTGACAGCCTTTCAGACGCGTTCTCTTCTGGCAGTGGTGATGTCGAGTCTCAATTTGCCAGTCTGGCAGGTCGGGAGCAATACGCATTTACAGCTTTGAACACTGCGTTCGCGAGTGACGGAGCTTACGTTGCTGTTGCTCCCGGAGTAAAGGTAGTCAATCCGATCCAGGTTATATTCGTTTCGTCAGATTCTGTGAAAAGCCGGGCATCCTATCCGAGACTTTTGGTTGATGTTGGTTCTGACAGTTCTATTACGTTGATTGAAACTTATGTCAATTTGTCTGATTCAACACAATTATCTGTTCCTGTCACTGAGGTTTTCGCTGCCAGCGGCGCTATGATTCGTCACTATCGGATACAGATGGAAAATGAAAATTCTTTTCATCTTGCGACCACCCGTGTAGCCCAAATGGAGGACTCCACATTTACTTCCACAAGTTTTGCGGTGGGCTCGTCGATTGCACGTAACGATATCCATACGTCCCTTGATGCTCCTGGCGCTAGTTGTTCGCTGCATGGGCTTTATATGACGAGTGGTGAGCAACAGCAAGATCAGGAGATAAGCACGACCCACGTCAAGCCAAGCTGTACGTCTGATCAGTTCTATAAGGGCGTACTTTCCGGTAATTCTCGTGCGGCGTTTAGCGGTAAAGTTGTCGTTAAACGTGATGCTCAGAAATCTGATGCGACTCAGAAAGATCTTAATCTTCTGCTATCACGAGGAGCTCGAATTGATGCTAAGCCATCGTTGGAAATTTATGCGGACGACGTGGTTGCTGCACATGGAGCTACAGCGGGCCACGTAGACCGTGACACACTTTTTTACCTGCACTCTAGAGGCATCGATGAGCGAGCGGCCAAGGCCATATTAATACGGGGTTTTGCCGAGGAGATGATAGATGAGTTCGAGCCTGAAGCACTGAACGTTTTTGTAGAGCGAGTTGCAAGCGAGAGAATCCCTGTACTGCTGGCTGAATCAGACACGATAGGTACTACATGAATGGCAGTGGAAATCTGATCC
>DODG01000341.1 GCA_003509065.1 Acidobacteriota bacterium | reverse complement strand
CCATAACTGGATGTATCTATCCCCAGCTCATAATCCGGTTTGCGCAGTTGCAGATCCTGGAAAAAGAAATCTTTCAGTTCCGGTGTAAAGTTCTGCCCTGTGTGCACCATCACATGATCAAAGTTGAACTCATCAAGCTTTTTGAGGGTACCCCACATTTTTATCATTTCTGGTCTAGTTCCAAAAATCGACATAACTTTCATACAAACTCCTAATTAAACAGTGATGATGCCTGATAAGGCTAATGGTGAACCATGTGCTACGGCAATATTTTTACTTCAGGAAGAGGCACAATCATTCGCCCGCCTCCATCAAGATACTTCTTGCTTCTCTTTGCAATTTCATCAAAGAAACTCCAGGCAAATATTAGTAGATAATCTGGGGGATTAGGCTGATTAAGAATGGAACTGGGATGAATCTCAAAATGCGACCCCGGTGTAAAAAACCCTGCCTTTGCCGGTGCGTCATCAATCATATAGTCCAGATGACTATGATTAATCCCACAATACTGGATCATCGTGTTTGCGCGGCCAGATGCGCCGTAACCCGCAATGGTGCAACCTTCTTTCTTCAATTTATTCAGCAAAGCCATCAACATTGTCTTCCGCTCGGCAATGTCGGTAGCAAAGCGTGCAAAGGTCTCAGGGCGATGGAACCCATTGGCCAATTCCTCGTTCTGCAGCCGTATAACTGCAGGCGTCACCGCAAATCCGTGCTTGCTGCCCTTCTTGCAAACATAAAATCGCATAGAACCAGCGTGTATGCGTACCCGTTTTACATCAAACACCATCATTCCATACCACTCGAAATGTTTCATCGCGGATAAAAGTGAGTAGTAATAAAGATGCTCATGGTAGATCATGTCGTACTGAAGCTCATTGATCACATTCCCGAGATAATGAACCTCAAATATAAAAACGCCATCGTCACTCAATACATCGTGAACTGCGCGAGAAATACCCTGTATATCTGGTATGTGAGCATAGACATTGTTGGCCAGCACCATATCGACATGCCCATGTTTCGAGATAATGTCTTGAGCCACATTTTCAGTGAAGAAATCATTAATAATTGTTATTCTAGGGTCATTGATCGTACTAACAATGTTAGTGGCAGGATCTACTCCAATAACTGTCTTTATATTTTGGTCAGCAAGCGGTCTCAACAAAACCCCGTCATTGCATCCGAACTCAATGACTGTGGCTGATTCTGGTATCAGAAAGCGTATAGTTACGTCACTTGCGTAGTCAATAAAGTGGTCGCGCAGGGTTTGTATCGATGAAGAAAAATAGAAATAGTCTTTAAATAAAATATCGGCACTTACCTTGTCTATCACTTGGACTGCGTTGCAATCGTGGCAAAAAAACAAGCGCAGAGGATAATATGATTCTTCAGTGAATTGATTTGAGCGCAGAAAACCCCCCGCCAATGCGACTTTGCCGAAGTCCATGATTGAAATCATAGACTTGCTGTTACAAAAAGAACAGCATGGTGTCAGATTGATTCCGTCTTTATTACCCATGAAGCTCTTCCTGTATATAGTCAAGTTTTAGCAGGAGCGACTTAACTTGCTCAACACTTAGACGTACAGTGTTATGCGATGTGTAGTCATCCAAAACTGAAATCCGTTCCTCACCGTCGTTAAAGTACTTGGCGTAGTTCAAATCCCTGTTGTCGGCCGGAATGCAGTAGTAGGCAGCCATGTCTTGCGCCCGGGCCATCTCCTCCCGTGACACCAGCGATTCATAGAGCTTTTCGCCGTGCCGTGTGCCGATAATCTTAATGGGATTGTCCAGCTTCAAGAGTTCTTTAAGTGCCTGGGCAAGATCACCAATGGTCGAGGCGGGAGCTTTCTGCACAAAAATATCACCCTGCCGACCATGTTCGTAAGCGTGCAACACCAAATCAACCGAATCGTCCAACGACATAAGAAATCGCGTCATGTTAGGGTCGGTAACCGTCAGTTCTTTCCCGTCTTTCAACTGAGAAACGAAAAGCGGAATCACCGAGCCACGGGATGCCATCACATTCCCATAACGCGTCGCACAAAGCACTGTCTCACCCTCGTTCTGCATACGTGCCTTGGCGACCATAAACTTTTCCATCAAGGCTTTGGACAGACCCATGGCGTTGATCGGGTAAACCGCTTTGTCTGTACTCAGCATAACCACTTTATCAATTTTGTTGGCAATTGCCGCAGTCATTACATTTTCAGCCCCAAGGACGTTAGTTCGAACCGCTTCAAAAGGATAGAACTCACACGATGGAACCTGCTTGAGAGCCGCCGCGTGAAATACATAATTGACGCCCTTCATCGCTTGATGAATACTATCGTAGTCACGCACATCGCCAATATAAAACTTGAGCTTTGGACTATTCAACTCAGTCCGCATGTCTTCCTGCTTTTTCTCATCACGACTGAAGATACGAATTTCACTGACATCAGTGGGCAAAAAACGCTTCAGAACCTTATTACCAAATGAACCCGTACCACCGGTTATCATTAATATCTTATCTTTGAACATTATTTATCCATTCACTAATTTATAGTTGCACATGATTCTTATCAACTCAGGCCACTCCGGCGCTACGTAACCCGTTGCCGCACTAAAGCGTGCTGGATTGAGTGACCGATCACAAACCGGTTGATCAACTGGTATAAGTTTAATCGTCTTCCCATATATTTCTGCAACCAGTTTTAGAAGATCAAATTTTGAGATTGGCTGAGCGGCTACATGATAAACCCCAAAAAGTTCTGGTTTAGGTATAACGTAGTCACGAATAATTTTAGCCAATACCACTGTCGGAAGACCAGAGAAGATTACTTTACTAAAACATTTGCATGTTTTCTGTTGTGACAAAAACCAAGCTAAGAGGCCATTGGCACCCTGTAATTCAGGCCCAAGCATTGAAGTCCGCAAC
>DODG01000033.1 GCA_003509065.1 Acidobacteriota bacterium | reverse complement strand
ATCTGGGTTGCTGAGCGTTGCGGGGCCAACAGTTGTCTTGAATCCGATCTTTCGCCTGTCCTGCATTTCGATCAGGAGGGCAACCTTCTTGCAAGTTTCGGTGCGGGATTAATTGCCTCACCTCATGGAATTTTCGTGGATGCTGACGGGAATGTTTGGGTGACTGACTGGATGGATAATGCGCCGAGCATACCTCGCCCTGAGAATGAACGAAGCCTGAGCGCGGAGGCACGAGCCGAAGCGCAGGCGAGAAAAGGACCACCGGAAGGCACAACGAAGGGTAGTCAGGTCTTCAAGTTCAGCGAAAATGGTGAGTTGCTCATGACCTTAGGTCAGCCTGGTGGTGCTGCAGAGCCCGGCTACTTTTATCAGCCCTCCGATGTGCTTGTGACAACCGACGGTACAATTTTCGTCGCTGACGGCCATGGTCGTGGCAACGCACGTATCATGAAGTTCACGAGTGACGGCACGCTCATTACAACGTTCGGAACGAAAGGTTCCGGTCCCGGAGAGTTTAATGGTCCCCACGCGCTGGCTATGGATTCGATGGGCAGACTGTTTGTGGGTGATCGGAGTAACAACCGGATTCAGATCCTTGATCAGGACGGTAACTTCATTGATGAATGGTATCAATTCAGCCGACCAAGCGGCATCTACATCGATCAGAATGACATGATTTATGTAGCCGATTCGGAGTCCGGTTCTGTCGCCCCTAGCCAAGGTGCATGGAAGCGGGGAATCCGTATTGGTAGTGCCGTGAATGGCGAGGTGATGTATTTCATTCCTGATCCTGACGAAGATGCCACTTCAACGAGTGCGGCGGAAGGAGTTGCGGTTGATTTCGAAGGCAATATTTATGGTGCCGAAGTCGGTCCGCGAGCGCTGAAAAAGTACGTGCCGCGATCTGAGGAGTAACGTGTATTGCTCAATCTTATTAATTGGGGTGAGTGACGGGGATTGAACCCGCAACATCCGCAGCCACAGTGCGGCGCTCTACCATTGAGCTACACTCACCATATATGGTGCGCACGAGATCACTAAAAACCCGAGTGTAACACAGGCGTAACAGCCACGTGAAACGCCCGTGTCAAGTTGTTGTAATTGGTTAGCACAACCTCGATCGCCTGAATAATAAACGGCGTGACAACTGGAGATAAACTCATGAAGAGAGTTCAAAGTTATGTAATCAGCGTAGTGGCGGTGGGTTTGGTGTCAGCGTTTTTGATTGGCAAGACTGTTAGTGGTGACGCGGTAAAAACAATGGAGCGATCGGAGTCTGCTGCTTCAGTGGTGGCCTTACAATCTGGACACACAGGCATCTATGGTGGCGCTAGGCCTCTTGCTCCGTACTCGCCTGGTGTTGATGCTGGTGAGACCGTGTATTTGTCAGGGCAAGTAGGAATTAATCCAGAATCGGGTAGTTTACACGACGGTGTTGAAGCTCAAGCCCGTCAAGCTTTAGAGAATCTGCATAAGTTGTTGACCGAAGCAGGCCTTTCGAAAAGCCATGTAGTACGAGCAACGGTCTATCTTGATGATATCGAGAATTATGGCGCGTTGAATACCGTATACGGTGACTTCTTTGAGGAAGTCGACGTCAAACCATCTCGTTCAACGGTTGGTGTGGCCGCATTGCCAATTGGCGCGGCAGTCGAAATCGACTTCATTGCGGTCAAGTAAGAAGCGGCACTAAGTGGTACAGGTGCGGTTGGTATTACGGAACTTGAAACCGTACAACGAAGCCCCATTTGTCGGAACCGCGGCCGGTGAAGGCACGCGGTCCACTGATGGGGTCAATGCCTGAAACCCATTGAAATGGGTTTGACAACAGATTGCGATAGAACGCTAGTGTGACACTGTTGGCGAATTGTGCATACCAGCGAAATACCGTGGAGCGTTCTGTTTTTCCCATCGACACCCTGAGGCGATCTTGTTCCGCCAAGAACTTGATGAGGGAGTCGTCACGCGATAATTCTTCGCGGGTCACCACCATACCGACGGTCAGTGTGTCTGTTACCGGCGCTGAGACGTCGACGCCTGCGTAATAACCAGATTTTTCTATTGGCTCGGTAGTGAACCCCAACATTTTTGCGGAAGTTTGTGTTGGCCCCCAAGTGTAATTAGCCCATTCGCCGAATGCGGTGACATATTTGAATGGCTGGTAACGTGCTGATAAGACTAGCGCTGAGTCGTGGCGCTTGCTTGCAAAGTAATTAGGTAGACGTTCGACTTTCGATCCAGTGAACCCGCGCTTCAGTGCTGCTCGAAACTCTAATTGCTGATAGGGCATGAACGTACCAGAAAGGAGGCCTGTCACTGCAGAATTTGTGTCCAGATCCGGATTGAGAAAATAGAAGTAGTCGTAGTCAGACCGCCGATTCCCTTCTCCTAGAAAGGTCGCAAAATTGATTGCTACCGACGGATATTGACCTTTTCTGGCGTGAGTGAACGATAGATCCACGCCGAAATTTGTTTCAGCATTGATACGCTGTATGTGGGTGGCGTCTTTCGAGGTGAACGACCCTGCATCTTCCCAATGAAAACCTATGGGCAACATGAAGCGGCCAAATTTTACGCCGAACTTCCCACGCTGATAATTGAGATGGGCCTGTCGAATGGCGCCTTGCTGGTCGACCAGGTCGAACGCGATGAAACGGTAGTCGTCGACGCGTGTGCGACCATCCGGATCACAGTTTACTCGCGGGCCGATAGTGCTAGGCTCATTGGGAAAAAAGAAATGTTCCTCGCCACACGCTGCTAATGCTTTTGTTTCAGTGACTGGATTAATTTCCAGAACGTACGACAGATGCTTATTGATGTTGCCGAATAATTCAACAATTGCATAGCCGATCCGTCCTTGTTTCTCAAGTCCAAGCGAAGCTTGCGCGGAGTCGTGACCCCAAGCTGCCATAAATCTGACGCGCACGCGAAGCTTGTCGTTGTCAGGTATGCTGAACCCCGTCTTTGTGTTTATGGGATCATCTTTGACACTGGTTATCGGTTGAAGTGTTGGTCGAGTGCTCTCATTGCAAGGAACTTCGCTGTTGCAACTCTGAGCGGTCACGTGGTTACCGGCAGACATCGATAAATAAAAGACCACTGCCAAAACTGCCGTGAAAGGGTTTCCACGTGTCCGGACAAGGCGAGTTATCATGAGTTCAAGTTTCTCGACGGAGATTTCATCACACCGCGGACCCCAAATCGTATCTGGGGACTGTAGACACTAACATTATGATACTGGTTAAGGCTCCCAGGAAC
>DODG01000261.1 GCA_003509065.1 Acidobacteriota bacterium | reverse complement strand
GCGGCAAAGGCCGGTCTGGTCAACCTCACTACTGTAGCTGCTGCAAGTCTGGCCCAATATGGGGTAAGGGTTAATGCTATCGCCCCTGGAATAATCAACACGCCATTTCATGCCCCAGTCGACCTCGAAATCGGCCAGAAACAGCTGGGGCTCGAGCCAGGTGACCACATCCACACTCGAGTGGACCTGATCCCCCTTGGGCGGCTCGGAGAGCCTGAAGACGTCGCAGCCACCGTAGCGTTTCTCGCCAGTGACGATGCTGACCATATTTCAGGAGAGACGATCACCGTCGCAGGAGCAATGCGCAGTCTCTGAGTCGAACGTTTTTTTTAATCCAACTGCGTCTTAACTCGCAACAAATCTGCAAGCGCATTCAATACAGCCACGGTCAATCTGCTTGTTTTAATCCAATTGCAAGATCAAACTGCGCCTGCTGGTGCGGGTCTATAGGCGTTTTGCAAAGTGCGAAGATCAAACTCCGCAGGTTTTTCACCCATCGCAAACTCGTAAAGAGCTGCTTTGAAAATACCCTCTAACGCTTGAACCGTGCACAACGCTAAGCCAACGGTCAAGACTCCTACTACCACGCCAGCGGATCCCGATATCATCCCGACTAAAAAGGCTGGCAACAAGCCAATTATCACGGCCAAAATATAAACGATCATGAATCCAAACGAAGCTGTTATTTGCCTACCCCAAGTTTTTCTAACCAATCCTGAGGATCGTTTTATCGCCCCAATTGGCCCGACATTTTCTGAGACAAGAATCGGTATGACGAAAAAGGTTAGGAATTCCCAGATACCACCGATCATATCGATAACGATGCGTGCAATGACATTTCTTTGATTTGCACGCAGTAACTGAAGAATTAAGCCCACAGACCCGGCAATAATGGCCCACCCCAATAACGTATGGATATGTGCCATAGCGTGTGACAACCCCGATGATATGTTCGGATCTCCGCCTCTTAGCCGCTCAAGTGCCGCGGATATTAGTGCGGCATTGAAAAATATCACCACGAAATAGGCACTAAAAAAAGCCAGGACATACAGAGCACTGTCCATCCCAGTAGCGGTATCTGAGTCTAAGCGCTCGAGGGATCCCGTTAATGATGCAATACCAAAAAATACTCCCAGGATCACTATAAGACCCAGAACAGTGAACAATGGAAAGAACAGTAATTCCCTGTCTTTCATCAGAACACCCCAGCTCATTTTCATTAATGAAAACGTATGACCGATTGTGGCAAACATCAATTTCTCCTAGTGCCTATCCAGCGTTCAAGCGGTTAGCCCGTGACTTTCTTACATTTGTGCTTTCCTCTTTGTATACACGAGGTCCAACTCCGATTTATACCCGTTTTTTGATCGATTCGCACCCATTGTCAATAAACTGCTCGAGAATTACCCCATCAACCCTAACGCGCTAATACTGAAAAAATCTCCCAACTAAAGCATAATGTCGCAACGAGGAGATCTCATATGAATCGATTTATCCCAATTTCGTTTTTATCCCTAGTTACTTTGTTATTCGTATTGGTGACTACCTCAATCGCTTGTAGCAGTGACGACTCAGATGAGACAGCCATTCCCCGGATTCACGATCCCGGGAAAAACCTCACTATCAAAGATCTCCAGGCAGTCGGTTTCAAAAAATCAAAAACATACGATGTCGAGGGACTACTCGGGGCCGATAGCGCGTACTACGGTTTCTGGGGTCCAGATCCATATGACCGCAAAGACTACGAAGCCAGGTTCTTTGCATCTCACTCTGATGCAATCGAATTGGGTACCAGCCAAGCTGACGAACGCAGTGGCGATGATGCGATTCTCGAAGAGGAGTTGATGAGCTGGCCGGTCGGCGTGAAGGACGCCCGTGAATGCAAAGGAGACAAAGGATCGGGACCTGTGTCACACGGAATTCAAAGTTGCAAAAGCCCAAAGTACTGGGATTACTCGATATACGCCAATATGATATTGCTCTGCTCAGGAGGTGACGTTGAGACAGCGCAGATTCTATGTAATGACCTGTTAGAAATGTTAGAACCAAGCACCAACGGAAATTAAGCACCACCATACTGAATGCCCACTCTCTCGAACGTAAATACGTCCGATATTGGCTCCGCAATCGAGCTAGGGTGCAAAACCATGTCGGGCGTGTTCAATGCTGACGACAATGACATTCCCTTCTTCGCTTCAGAGGTTCTCCCGAATCCTCAATTAAGTTTCAGCAGGATTCACGGCGAATCGCACGTGCCAGGACGCCACCTCAACGCCCTGCTTACAGCTGAGGATATCGCCGGAATCGCAATCAGTGAGGAAACTGTGAAGAAGCACTCAGCAGCCGCCTTCTTCTCATTCTCCGGAAGTGCCCCCCTACCACTCAACCGTGATAATTTAGGCGGTCCTCTTGTCAACTTCAATGAACACAACATTCGGGAGGGTTTTCACGCCCTGTATGCATTAGTGCAATACCGAGGTTCAGATCGTGCTGCTGAATTAGCGGAAGCCAGCATCACCTTTCTGCTCGAACTATGGAAACCAGAAAATGGATGGGATTGGGAGAGGCTGGAAACCGACTTCGGCCTGCGAGCTGCTCGTGGTCACACCTTCATAACCGGCATCGCCAGAGCAATCGGACCGCTCGTGAAGTACTATCGCTCCACCCGATATGGCCCTGCCCTCGAGCTGGCAATGACTCTGGGCTCAAAAGCAATCGATGAGTTCTTCCTTCCGGATGGAGCGTACGATCGTGAAAAGTTTGGCACGCATACCCATTCCACTACATCCGTCATGTCTTCGCTCGCTCAGCTCGCTGATATCACGGCAGACTCAGCGTTGCTCGAGCGCATTAAAGCTTTTTACGACAATGGGCTGTGGAGTATCCGAGACGAGATAGGCTGGGTAATCGAAAGCAGCAACGGCAATAGCCCTCCTGATCGCGGAGAGTGCAATAACACAGGAGATATAGTCGAAACAGCACTCGTCCTGGGTAAGTATGGATATCCTGAATACTTTCAGGACGCAGAACGTATCATCCGTGGACATTTGCTCCCGGCTCAGCTGCGTGACAACTCATTTATTCCAGAACCGGCGAACCCATCATCAAATAATGGACTGCATCAAATTGCCAAACGCCACCTAGGAGCGTTTGGATTCCCAGCACCTTACGGCCACCGACCCCTAGGTCTCGAGCGAATAAGCTTCAACATGGACATCGTCGGTGGAGCGGTAGCCTCTCTTTGCGAAGTTTTACGGCAATCTGCAGTAACAATCGAGCGTGGACACGTGGTGAATATGATGTTTGACCGTCAATCCGAATTTTTACATGTCAAGGCTGCCTTAAACAATTCTGGCGTAATCGCTACACCGCTGAAACCAGGTCCACTCTGGGTTCGCCTACCAACCTGGGTCGATCGAACGAAGCTGAGGGTAAACGGTGCTGCAAAATTCCAAGTTATAAACGATTACATCCTGATTGCTGAGGCACAGAAAGGAGTGCCTGCGGAAGTCACATATCCGGTAAGCGAAAGTGAATTAGTACTGCGTCACCGAACTCGAGACATCCGTGCCAGACTTCAAGGAGATACGGTGGTCAGCATGGACAACTTTGGAGCAGAACTAACTTTCTTCCCGTCAACCGATCACTGAAACAAGGTAACCAAATGACCCTCTCTCTAACGTCAGTAACATGAAATAACCTCCAAGTTTTCTTCACAAGAGTTTCATATTTCCTTCATAAGAGTCTGACAAAGTGCCTTAACAGGTATTCAGTACAGTAGGCAGGTCAGCATTATGGGTTACAACGCTAAAACTCGATCAATCCCTAGAGCGTTTCTAGACGATCGATGTAAACGATGCTCTTCTCTAGCAATGGCGTATCGATACGAAGAATCGCGATGCCTGGCATGTGGATGGCACCCGGGCGAATCCACTGAAAATTACACTGAACGGCGGCAAGTGCGAACTACACAGGTACAACCGGAAGATGGACGAGCATATCAATGGGACAAACAGATGGATCGTTACATCAAGGAGATTCCGCGTGAAGCAGAGCGGTTAAGGCGTAACAACGACTACCCTCGATCGAAAACACTGTGCCAATCGGCCTGAAGCGGCCAAGTGAGTTGCTCGTTGATGTTTTCGTGGTCAGCATATAAGACTTTAACGTTATCGATGTCTTCGCCAACTACTTCGATATCTTCAACACCAAGGTTGCGCAGCTCCATCGCGTACCGCAGATAACCAACCTGATCAAGCGT
>DODG01000068.1:2850-3272 GCA_003509065.1 Acidobacteriota bacterium | reverse complement strand
GGCACCTGTTGCGGTGCCGCCACACCTTTCTTATAAATCTATAAAATCTGATTGCGCCACTGGTCAAAGGACCAGCTATAGCCATTAAGAGCCCAAATAGTAGCAGTGTTTTGAATCATGCCCAGAAAAGTGAAAGAAGCGGCGTCGACATTTAGGGTTCATGGAATTCTCCTTTGCCTACACCTCGACGCATCACTTCCTTTATCGATTCCAAGTACCGATCTAGCATTTCACGTATACGATCTGACAGGCCAATACCTTCAAAGCTCAAAGCGCCTGCTACGATAATGAAAGACACACCCCTCGAGCCTTCTACATCGGTTAGGTGGGCCTCCAGGATACATTCTAGGACTCGCAGCCGTTGGGTTCTGTTGTTTGCGCTAATGCGACTCAGGCCAACAGGTCATGTTATAAGTCGTCTA
>DODG01000068.1:0-2451 GCA_003509065.1 Acidobacteriota bacterium | reverse complement strand
GCTAAAACCCACAGTTTCGGCGATTGCATCGATGGTTCCCGCCTCGATTCCTCTATCGGTCATCAACCTTCGAGCGACCTCTATAATCTGTTGTTTGCGTATGGTGTTGGTTTGACGTACCAAGACAACACCGCCGATTTACGTAAGTGAGAGAACGCTTACAAACTATAATCTATGATTGAATATGTCAAATTAGCAGGTGTAATTCTTGATATGAATAGAGTCCGTTGGGGTAGACTGCATTAAGAGCTGTAACCTGTCGTGGGCTAAGAGACCATCCGGAGGCTTCGCAATTTTCTATGGTCCGGTCAACGCTGTTGCTCTTGGGAATCACGATGACATTAGATTGAGAGAGGCACCAGTTAAGGACTACTTGGGCCCGCGTATGGTCCCAGTTGTATTGATCGGTGTTGAGTAGGATGCCAAAGCCACTGGTTTCCTCGGCTTAAAGGAGAGCCTCGCCTCTAGTGCGCCAGATTCACAGCACAGTTACCCCTGTGTAGTGGCTAGATCGGTCTACTCAATGGTCAAGCGTGTCTTTCCGATGCCTAGTTCCCAAAACGACAGATGAGTACTCCTGTTTGGTCTACTCGGCCACCCACTCGCCAATCATAATGGTGGTGCAGTTAGTGTTTGCGCGGATACAGTTGGGCATGATTGAAGCATCGGAGACCTGATTAGACTTGGTAACTAGAATGGACGGCTCGGCTCCCACCGCTCCAACCATGACATACGGCGGTGCACGGGCCCCAACCTCCGGCTACGATTAATTGTAAATCGACACTGTTCTTTATTGTTGGAACAAAACATTCGCCATCATCTGGATCGACCGGAATAGGTAATGCTAGGGCACGCTCCCGACGCCAATTCCCGCCTAGTTTAAGATTAGACACTGTTCGGCCAGCTACCTCTATCAGACGGGTATGCACTTCATCCCGGCTCCACCCAGATTTATAACAAATCTCAGCATGCTGCGGGCTCATTGCCACCACCATATCCGACCGTGCGTGCATGTTCCATGACCCCATCGCCGACATGGTATCCGCGATCCCTCTAATGAGCCGCTCAGGTTCATCACTAACGTCGTCCCAACAGAAACGCGGCGATTCAACCATAGCCATTGTTAAAACATCTTCATCTGCACTATATCCCTTAGAAACCGACAGGCTTTCCCAAGGGTTGTATTCAGAGTTTTCTGTCAAACAATAGGTGAAACGCGAAGGCATCCCAAATACCGTCATAGACGATATTCCGGGAAGGCCTGCCCCAATATTCATAAGAATCAATCGTATAGCCCGGCCTATCGAAGCGTTCGCTCTAAATCCTGGGCCTAAGCAGCCACTTCCCCCGTGGATTCCTATCTCCAAGGCATAAGGTCCATTAACAATCATCATAGGAGCTACGCCATGCATGGTCCCTTGCACTCCATTAACGTTGAACTCCTCTCGAAGCATCAACTCCGTCGCTCCAAGCACGACCGGCAGGTATTCCGGTTTACACCCCGCCATCACTGCATGGGTAGCCACAGAGGATACAGTGGCAATTTCCATCGCTGGAGGAATCGGGCCTATGATTTCATCGGGATCCCGGCTGGTAGCCGACAGCATATTGAAGATGCGCTCCTCGGTTGGTGTGACTACCGGCAATCCATCAGACCATGGCTTTTCGAGAAAGAATTCAAATTCATCAAAGTGTTCGTTCAAACCAGTTAACCCCTGAGTATTAAGTTTTACCGTCTAGTGAGATGGAGAACCACATCGTCTACATATCTAAGAGTCAATTCGCGCATATCGATAGCAGAAAGATTACTCACAGGGTGCGGTATTTCTATATAAGGGTGACCGAGCATACCTTTTGCCCGGAATTGAAATTCAGCAGCTTTGGTAAAGGCTTTGGTAACAATCGTCGTAGAAGGCGTTCCTAGTTTTTCGAATTCGACTGTGTCGTGCACACTGCACAACGTGCATGATCCTCAACCACCTAATCCAGCAATCGCCACATCGACTCGATCCACCATTTCCCTGATCATCTCAGGTGTTGCCGACTTAGAATAATGTTCTTTTCTACGTAGGACGACACCTTCTGCTCCGTATCGTTCACAAAGGGCTTCGCCGATTGTTCTGAGAATGATATCTGATTGTTCTTTGGTGTTATCTAGTAAGCCAATTACTTTGCCGGTCAGATCAATTGGGCGGACTGCAAGATCCACATAACCATCCGGCTTGTGGGCCGTAGGATCTATAAACCCTAAACCGTTCGACATAATACCCCCATCTGAAAGAATATAAGAATGATACGCTAAATTTGGAGAGGAATGATGGGCTAACATCAGCCTAAAATGCGGTCACACGACCCTCCGTATCTGTGCTAAGACTCGGCGAGCTGTTCGGGAAAGCACGCGCATTCTAATTCGCAGCTATCTGATTTCTAACACTTTTCACATTGTTTCAA
>DODG01000072.1 GCA_003509065.1 Acidobacteriota bacterium | reverse complement strand
AGATTACCTAAATTGTTGGCGAGATCAGCATTGTAGCGTTCTTCAAAGCGGTCCCACGAAAAGTCACCATCCTGGCCGTACGGTATCTCACGGACAAGATACAGCCTAAGTGGATCGACGCCAGCTCGAGCAACCGCCTCTAAAGGATCAATGCTGGTTCCGAGCGACTTACTCATGCGATGGCCCTTAAAGTGCACCCATCCATGACCAAACACCTGGCGAGGTAATTCCTGGCCAGCGCTTAATAACATCGCCGGCCATACGACGCTATGAAACCGGGTAATGTCCTTACCCACGATGTGCAAATCAGCGGGCCACCAAGCAGCCACACGATCTTCGTCAGACCCAAAGCCAACGGCCGATATGTAATTTATCAGCGCATCGAACCAGACATAAACAACACTCTCTGGATCAGACGGCAGTGGGATACCCCATGACTGACCGCTGCGACTGATAGAAATGTCCTCTAACCCAGACTCTAGTAATCTCAAAATCTCGTTGCGTCTAATCTCAGGACACAAAAACTCTGGATGCGACTCGAAATGTCTAAGCAGTGCCTCACGATACTTTGAAAGCCGAAAGAAATGATTTTTCTCCTTGATCCAGTCTGGTCGGCTCTGATGAACCGGACATTTCCCATCAATGAGGTCCTTTTCCTGCTTGAATGATTCACAGGACACGCAGTACCAACCTTCATAAAAGCCTTCATAAAGATCACCAGCGTCGGCAATCTTCTTTACCATCAATGAAACTGATACTCGATGGCGATCTTCAGTTGTTCGTATGAAGTCATCAAACGACACGTCGAGTGTTTTCCAGATTTCACGAAATTCGACCTCCATCCGTTCGCAATACGACAACGGATCAACTCCCAATTCTTGCGCCCGTCGGTATACATTCTGCGAATGCTCGTCATTGCCCATCACAAAATGTGTTGAGACTCCACGCAACCGCTGGTAACGGGCAATCACATCGGCTGTGATCTTTTCGTAAGCGGTCCCCAAGTGCGGCCGGCTGTTCACGTAATCGATCGCGGTGGTTAAATAAAATCGAGACATCCGCTAAACTTACTTTCGTCCTACTTGGTCAGCCATATCAAGATAGGCCTTCTGCGCTAGAGCCTGCACATGCTTGACAGGTACGTCGTGCTGTCTTGCCAGTTGTAAGCAGTCATCGAATTCTGGAGCGGTATTTAGGATCTGGTTGTCGCGACGGGCAAGTTTGATACGTACGGCGCCAAGAGAAGTCTCAACGGTCACCCACGTTCGTTCGAGCCGCTCACGTCGGGTCTCGTGATAGCGAATTCCTAGTGTGGTGCTCTCCCGGAACAGAAGTTCGCTCAGCGTCTCACGTAACCCTAGCGGTGCAATAACGGTCACTAACGTTCCTGGTCGATCTTTCTTCATCTGTACTGGTATATAAAACACATCGAGTGCCCCCGCTTCATGTAGGCGTGACATCAATAGTCCAAAGATCTGAGGATTCATGTCGTCGATTTCACATTCCAAAACGACAACGCGTTCACCTACATCAATATCTGCCGACTCGCCAACAAGGAGCCGGAGTACATTGGGTGAATCCGATCTATTACGTTCTCCGGCACCATATCCCACACGACTGATTGTCATGGGGGGAAGCGGACCGTATGAAGTCGCCCATTCAGTCATAAGCAGGGCTCCGGTCGGAGTGACCAACTCACCAGCCTCACCACTGGCATATATAGGTGACCCTTCCAAAAGCCGCGCTGTTGCCGGGGCTGGAACCGGGTAGGTACCGTGGGCACATTCCACCGTGCCTGAACCAACATTTAGCGGTGAAACAACAACCTCATCAGGAGCGAACCATTCAAATCCAAACGCTGCACCCACAATGTCAATGATCGAATCTAGCGCCCCTACTTCATGGAGATGCACCTCATTAACTGGCATCTGATGAATTGCAGCTTCAGCTGTTGCCAGCCGACCAAATAAGTGACCGACGCTAGCCTTTGCGGATTCAGAAAGGTTTGACCGCCCTACAAGTTCTAATATTTCATGGATACTGCGATGAGAATGATGATGATGCGACTTGTTCGAGTGGTGATCATGGTCATGACGATGTTTTTTAGGAGCAGGGTCCGAGCTATCGACAACCTGACCATTTTCAAGCAGACGAAACTTTATCGCTGCCACGCCAGCACGATCCACGGACTCCGCCTCAATGGACATACCGTCGAGGGCCAAACTTCCGAGAGCCCTGCGCAATTCCTCGATTGGTAGACCGGCATCAATCAGCGCTCCAAGAATCATGTCGCCTGATGCGCCCGAAAAACAATCAAAGTAGAGTACTTTGGACATTGATTCTTTTTATCCTAAGGTGCAGCGCTTTTTCGTTACACTCTCTCAACTGAAACCATGATGACTGCGTTGCTGATCATGATGGAACAAGACTCTACACAATCAAGCAGCCCATCAAGTGTAGACCACTCAGCACCTTGATTATACGGATATTGCTTTAAGTTCGAAGGGTGCGCAATCCGTCCTTGGTCACTCGATCGGAATGAGCCATTGTGAAGTATGAAGCAGTTCAGTCCATCCAGTGAGAGTAAGGCCTCCTCCTGTCCAGACGACTCGTTGCGTTCCACCAGGTGCAATGACTTCGACATCACGACCGGCATTCCCATACAACGCCGCCGCCACAGCCGCTGCACAGGCACCTGTTCCCGATGCCTCTGTGGGCCCTACCCCACGTTCCCAGATGGCAATACGTATACATTTTTCAGAGGCGACCTCCGCAAATTCTACATTTGTACCGGCTGGGAAAACAGAATGAGTCGCCAATGCTTTCGCTAAACGCCTAAATCGTTCTTCTTTAGGTAACGCACCAAGCACAACACACTGCGGATTACCAACACGCAAGGTAACGACATCTAACTGTTCACCTTCAACGTCGATATTCTTCAGTTGAATTTCTTCTGGCTTGCCCATTGCGGCCTTAAATGTGAATCGCGGACCTGTTACGTCGACAACCGTCAATTGTTTAGGCCCCACGTCGGTATGAATCGTTACCTGACTTCCAGCCTCAAGATTGTTCTGGGACGATAGTATTAAGGCGGCTAAACAGCGGATACCGTTACCTGATACTTCAGAATAACTGCCATCCGCATTCAGCAATTTCATCGTCGCACCGTCAGATGTTCTGGTATAGAACACTAGTCCATCGGCGCCAATTCCTGTATGTCGATTACAGACACGCTTCGCGAGGGCTGCTCGTGACTCCTCAGCAACCCGATCTGCGTCGACAAACAAGAAGTCATTTCCGTAAGCGTGTGCCTTAACGATGTCGAGCATCTCTATCTTCTATAGGCTATGGCGCTTGAAACGCTTTAAAGACATAGGTGAATCCGAAAGTGAATCCGATGCTAGGATCCGTGGATCTCATCCCCACTAACACCGCACTATCGATTCGTGCGCCACCGACCGTGTAGCGCGCACCGAATCGCATCAGCGAACTATTCTCAATACCAAGTTGCGGTGTCCCTTGCTTCGTATTGTGTCGACCATTAATCTCAGTAACCACTTCCAACGCATTGAAAATCGCACGAGATATTGACACTCCGTAAAGCAATAGCTGATTATGTTGATACCCCTTGGTCGGATCACCTACCACCCCTAAACCAACGTTCCCAACAAAACGAACCGACTGCACAGTCTTGCCAAGGAGGAACGACGCAAAATAATCCGTCGTATCCAGTCCCAATCCACTCTCGTTGCTCGCATTAGGTAAACGCGTCGCTAGGCGCAGTCCGAATGCCGGACGCCCACTCGTCTCAGAGAGTAGCCTGATTTTTGTGCCGATTACGAGCGGTTGGAAACTACTTGTTGAATCACCTTTTCCTATCAAATTTGTCACACTTGATAACGTTGCAGAAGACTTCTCCGTAACTAATAGTTTGTTATAACCGCCATCGATTTGAATTTCAGCGATCGAGCCAACACCGATGCTGACGCCCGCAACCGGCGAACTCCATAAGTTACCCTGGAGCCCCGCCAAAGGAAATCGTTCTTGCCGATTGTGTTCAATGCCGGCTTCAAACAACACGACGCCAGCACCAACGGTTTCTGGATCTTCAGTCACTAGTGGCCGTTGTTGTGCGTGCGCTGCGCCTGACCATAGAGTCAAACCAAGCACCATCACCCAACTGATAATTCCTTGTTGCTCCATATTGTTCACTTCAGCTTAAGCCTTATGATCACTATCAATCACTAGGGTGACTGGACCGTCATTGACCAAACTAACTTGCATGTTCGCCTGAAATTCACCCGTCTTGATCTTGACACCTTCGGCAAGCAGCGAGTGAATGAGTGCATCATATAATGATTGTGCAACCTCGGGTCGTGCCGCTTTCACGAATGATGGACGTCTACCCTTCCGGCAGTCACCAAGTAATGTGAATTGCGAAACAACCAGCACGGAACCCGACACCTCAACAACCGAACGATTCATTTTCCCATTCTCATCTTCAAAGATCCGTAGATTTCGAACCTTGCCAGCGGTGTAAGCCACATCATTAGGCCCATCAGACGACGCGATGCCTACCAGAGCCAGGAGGCCACAACCGATCTCGCCGACAACTCTGTCACCCACACTTACCCGCGCCGACTTCACACGTTGAATGACAGATCTCATCTGAACATCCAATCCTTATTAAACCGATGTGACCGAGTCTCGCTCTAAGGCCACCTGATTAGACAGGTCAGCAATAGGATTCAGTCGGGTATCTAGTAAATGAGAAGGAACAACATTTCTTATAGCCTTGAGCATGGAATTCTTGATGGCTGGATGCTCGCGCTCTAACTCAGCAAGCAATCGTTTTACACGTTGCCGTTGCAAGCTCAGGTCGCCACATACTGGGCAGCAACAACCTACGATTGGAAGACCGCAAGCCTCAGCATATGCCCGCGTTTCACTTTCACTTACATAAACGAGGGGTCGTATAACAATCTGTTGGGCTACATCCGGAACGAGACGGGCTGGCATAGCCTTAAGGGCGCCGGCAAAAAATATATTCAAAAGCAAGGTTTCAATGAAATCATCGCTATGATGCCCAAGCGCGATCTTTGTGGCATCAACCTCCTCTGCCAGGCGATATAAGACTCCACGCCGAAGACGAGCACAGAGCGAGCACGGAGTCGCCTTGGCATCAAGCAAATCATCCATAGTTTCGCCAATTGATGTGTGCTCGATTCTATATTCCCAACCACGTTCTTGACACGCTTTGGCAATTACGTCGTGTCTATAATTCTCGTACCCTGAGTCGACATTAACTGCCACCAAGCTAAACTTGATGGGCGCCCGCAACCGGAGTACATCCAGGATCTGGAGCAACGCCCAGCTATCCTTACCCCCTGACAAGCCGACCATGACACGGTCACCATCTTCAAGTAACTCAAAATCTAAGATGGCCTTCGTCGTCTTTTTTGCTAAACGGGCTTCTAGTGCCGTCCGGTACCCCACCTCAAACCCTTTCGAAGAAATAAATCACTCAACTTGTAACCTTACACGATCAGCAATTGACGAAGCGTCTCGTCCCAACTCAATGAGTCAGCAAAGTGTCGACCGGCAGATCCGTATTTCTGTGCAAGTGCGCGATCGGCCATCAAGGTTCCGATCGCTGACGCTAAAGCTACAGAGGTCGGTTCAGTAATTAAACCCGAAACACCAGACTGCACTAACTCAGTCGGCCCTCCGCTATCAGTGCAAGTAATAATCGGCTTACTCGCCGAAAATGACTCCACTGTTACAAAACCATAATCTTCCTGCAGGGGCGGGTAACACACTGCTCGACACCTTGCGTAATGATTAATCAGCGTGGACTCGTCTAACTGACCAAGCAATGTTACCCGATTCTCTAGACCTCTTGCCTCGATCAGACTTTGGAGTCGTCTTCGATCCTCGCCATCCCCCCCAATCAGACACTTAACGCCAACGGCATCAGGGTGAGCGAGTGCGTTAATAATAAGATCTATTCGCTTTAACGGAGTCAGCCGTGAAACCACAAACAAGTAGTCTTCGTAATCATCACAGCGATAGCTCCGCTTAGGAGCTGGAGGGTAAATCACCTCTGAAGGAATGCCACCCCATCGTGTTAACCGTTTCTGGATTGTTTTTGATTGGGCAAACACTCGAGTGACATTGCGAGTCAAAAGATAATGATCACCAGCATGAATCAAGCGCCTACGGACATGCTGTTTTGCTCGGGCACGCCACGACAAGTTATTACTAAACCGATCCCAAAGATCGTAGTACTCCCGCATCCGATGGTTTAACCAACAGACGTGCACTGGATGCCGAATCGCATAACTTGGATAGCGCAAACTGATTACTTGATCTACACGATGACCGTCGTGTGCTACAGCTAAATCAGTTAACCAGGTCGCCCAATAGGCCGCAGTCTGTTCATTAAATTGCCCGTGCGGAGTATAGGTAACGGTCGCCTCGTGACCGGCAGCGCGAAGAGCCGTTTCGAGCTCCCGCGCGATAACGAGGTGTCCACCCACGCTAAAGGGAGGATGTGATGTAACGACCGCAATTCGTGCCATATCGCCCTATCCCTGATGTGACACGCAATGGAAACGTAAACTAATAATGTTGGTTAACTTCATAACAAAAATGGCGATGGCTCAGCTTATATCATGATTAGTGACGCCTAGTCACTGGTTCGCTAAGAGAGTTCACTTTGGTATGATGACCTCATGCCAGACAGCGACACACACCACCATGCCGAACAGCAGTTCGGAAGAACCGTGGGTGCGATTCTTGTTCTGATAGGTGCTTGGTTATTGTGGCACAACCCGGAATCCTTAACCGGACTGAGCTTAGTCGCTGTCGGAGGCACACTCATAACACTGGGAATGCTGTTTCCTCGACTTCTGGTAGGACCAAATCTGGCGTGGATGAAACTTGCCAATATCTTAGCGTTTATTAGCACGCGCGTTATTCTGAGTTTAATCTTTTTCTTAGTAGTCACACCTATAGGGTTACTCAAACGTTGGTCAGGATGGGACCCACTCAGCCGTCGAGCGTCTCCGCGTAACAGTTACTGGAGACCGTATCCGGCAAGATTGCGTGACCCAAAGCACTTCGAAAAGATGTACTAGCGAACTAGTAGAGGTCTTATCGACATGAGTAAGATTCAAGTGCTCACCGAGATATGGGAATTCATATGCCTTAATAAGAAGTTCTGGCTACTTCCCATTGTTGGCATTCTCGTCCTAGCTGGATTACTAATTGTGTTAGCAGAAGGATCAGCAATCGCACCATTCATCTATACGTTGTTTTAATGACGACAATCCTGGGTATTTCGGCCTACTATCACGATTCGGCAGCGTGCTTAGTCATCGACGGAGATATTGTCGCTGCCGCTCAAGAAGAACGCTTTACCAGAAAAAAGCACGACCAAGCATTTCCTAGCAACGCTATAGCATTCTGCCTGCGGGATGCCGGTCTAAAACCTGATCAATTAGATTTCGTTGGGTTTTACGACAAACCACTTGTCAAGTTTGAGCGCCTATTGGAAACCTACCTTGATTACGCTCCTGTGGGGTTACCATCATTTCTCAAGTCGATGCCGCTTTGGATTAAGGAAAAGCTTTGGCTTCCTGATCTAATCCGCCGAAACTTTGCCGAAATGGAGGGCTTGAAAACTTCAAAAGAGATACGGCGACACGTAAAGAATTATTCTTGGCAGTTATGCTTCGGTGACCATCACGAATCACACGCAGCCTCAGCATTCTACCCTTCTCCTTTTGAAAAAGCCGCTATCGTTACAATTGATGGTGTTGGAGAGTGGGCCACTTGCTCCGTCGGCTTAGGTAGTGGCCACGAATTCAACTTGCTTCACGAATTACGTTTTCCTCATTCATTAGGATTGCTTTACTCGGCGTTCACCTACTTCACGGGATTTAAGGTGAATAGTGGTGAGTACAAAATAATGGGGCTTGCTCCATACGGCAAGCCTACCTATGTCACTCTAATTAAGGACAAGCTGTTAGACATTAAAGAAGATGGTTCCGTTCGGGTAAATCAAGAGTACTTCACTTACTCCGAAGGCCTCCATATGACCGGCAAAGCCTTTGAAAAGCTTTTTGGTTCACCGGCTCGAACACCTGAGTCACTCATCACACAGCGCGATATGGATCTGGCCTGTTCAATACAAGACGTAACGGAAGAAATTCTGTTAAAGATAGTTCGGTTTGCACATCGGGAAACAGGAACCACAAATATTTGCATGGCTGGTGGTGTGGCGTTGAACTGTGTCGCCAATGGTCGAATTGCGCGTGAAGGTCCATTTAAGCAGATCTGGATTCAACCTGCCGCTGGAGATGCGGGAGGAGCATTAGGCGTCGCACTGGCTCTTTGGCATCGGTATCTTGGAAAACCCCGACGTTTAGCCGAAGGAAAAGAAGCTCGATCACCGCATACCGATGCCATGAGGGGGTCATTACTCGGTCCTCGTTACTCGAATGAACAGGTGCGCACCTACCTAGATTCGCATGACATCCCGTACCAATCTCTCGATCGTAAATCGTTACCCGATGTAGTGGCTTCACTCCTAACAGCGGAAAAGATTGTAGGTTTACATCAAGGGCGAATGGAATTTGGCCCGCGAGCACTTGGAGCACGCAGCATTCTTGCCGACCCGCGGTCACCACGTATGCAATCAATTATGAATCTCAAGATTAAATACCGGGAAGGCTTTCGTCCGTTCGCGCCTAGCGTGATGCGTGAACATGTCTCTAAATGGTTTGAATTCGACGGCGATTCCCCATATATGCTACTCGTGGCCAATGTTGTGCCGAATCGACGTCGCGCAATGACAGCCGAGGAACAGAGTCTCTGGGGAATTGACAAGCTAAATGTGCCACGTTCAGAAATCCCAGCCGTTACCCATGTCGATTACTCAGCGCGTATTCAGACGGTGCATAAAGATGTCTCACCTCTGTACTGGTCGATTATTGAAGCTTTTTACCGCCAGACAAATTGCCCGGTTATCGTGAACACTTCATTTAATGTGCGTGGAGAACCAATAGTGTGTACTCCAGAGGATGCCTATCGATGTTTCATGCGCACTGACATGGATGCCCTGGTAATAGGAGACTGTCTTTTAAATAAAACGGAACAGCGAGACTTTAACGAAGAGCACAACTGGCAACAAGAGTTTCCGCCGGACTGACGCTGCCCAAACGAACTTCCTGCAACCTGAATCACCTAATCGATCTGCCGCGTTTGGTATCCGACATCATTGATTAGCCGCAGGACTATCTGAAGTCGAGTCAGATTCTCTAATCTCTCTGATGAAATAAGCGGGTTTCCCTTGCGATTCGAAATATCTGCGAGTCTGTAATTCAGCGAGCAACCCAATCGTCACCAGTTGAACACCGGTAAACAGCAGCAACAATCCGAAGAAGAATATTGGCCGATTAATGATGGACTGCTGCTCCAATAGGTTCATCAAGAGCAACCACCCTATAACGACGGTACCGGCACCACCCACCGCCAAGCCGAATAACCCAAAAAGCTGGAAAGGTCGGCTTGAGTACTTCAATAAAAACTTGACTGTTATTAGATCCAAAATAACTCGTAATGTGCGCGACAACCCATACTTGGACTGCCCCGTCCTTCGTAAACGATGGTTAACGATCATCTCAGTGACGCTTACACCCATTTCAGTTGCAATGGCTGGAATAAATCTGTGCATCTCACCGTAAAGTGGAAGTGATTTTACGACCTCGGCTCGGAAAGCTTTGAGCGAGCAACCATAATCGTGCAAACGGACTCCACTGAGACAAGAAATAAGCCAACTAGCCAGAACCGAAGGCACGTAGCGCGTCAGCCATGAATCTTTCCGATCACGGCGCCACCCACAAACGATATCGAAGCCTTCCTCCAACCGATCAACCATAGCGGGTATGTCGTGGGGGTCGTTTTGCAGATCCGCATCACTCGTAACAACAATCTCGCCACGTGCATGTGCAACCCCGGCTGCAAACGCTGCCGTTTGTCCAAAATTCTTTCTGAAGCGAATGAGGCGCACGTGTGGATCTGTTAACTGGATATTTGCGAGAATTTCGAATGACCCATCCAAGCTGCCATCATCAATGAAAATTAACTCGTAGGTTCTACCATATCCAGATAAAACCTGAGTTAATTCCTGATGAAGTTGCGATAGGTTCTGCTCTTCATCGTAGAGAGGAATCACAATCGAAATGTCGATTCTCATTGAAATGTTACTCACTTAATTACAGGTCGACGATTAAGGTCAAAGAAACAATCCTGGCGCATAAAGTAATTTTATGGGTAACTCTCTCTACCGCTTACAACGCTTTCGAGCGACGACGCACGAACACGTACAAGTACACTACACAACTTGCAAGTAGAATACTCATAATTAATCCCAGCAAGATTTCACCATACTCTCGTCCGAACCGAACTGCTTGATCGCCATAGTAAATAGCTAGCAGACCCGTCATGGAAAACCGCAAGCCACGTCCAACTATGATCGCCGCGATAAACTTTCCTACAGGCATTTTGGCAACACCTGCTAACAACACGAACAACTTGAATGGTACAGGCGGTGGACTTAACGCTGGTATAAGAATGGCCATTGACCCGTACCGGCGGAACCAACTAGACACCCGTTCAATCTTCTCTGTCGAATACTTCCGACGCAACATCATTTCGCCACTTTTACCAGCAAGGTAGTGCAAGGTAAGGCAACCCGCCAAAGAACCACATGTGGCCATTGCAACGTAGTACACAATAAAGTGTTTGTGTTGCGTCACCATCCACAACACTAGAACGTCATTAACCTCAGGCAGAAATAGAAATGATGAATCGAGAAAGGAAGCGAAAAATAACCCTATCCCGCCAGCATCCAACGCCAGTTCTTGCAACCACGTTTGAACATATTCCATTAGATATTTCTTGACGGAACCGAAATCACTTCTGCACCGCGTTGGCTTGGCTAATCGTTTCGATCATCGCACTGTGAATGAGACCATTCGATGCCAGCACTTGTCCAAGATGAAGATCAAATGGACTGCCGTCTAATGTCGTTGTGCATCCACCGGCTTCCTCCACAATGAGAGCACCAGCCGCAATATCCCAAGGCTGAAGTCTCTCCTCCCAGAACCCGTCCAAACGGCCGGCTGCCACATAACAAAGATCGAGTGCAGCCGAGCCGAGTCGTCGTACGGCTCTTGCTCGTGTTAGGAAAGCCTCGAACATATTCATAACTTGTCGGTAATTCAAGTGTACGTCGTAGGGAAAGCCCGTACACAGTAGCGAATCAATTAGTGCTTCGGCTAATGATACTTTCAGAGGAAGACCATTGAGAAATGCTCCTCCACCTTTTTCTGCAGTAAACAGTTCGCGCCGGATCGGATCATAAATAGCGCCTAATTGCGTCCTCCCATCAATCTGCAAGGCCAGCGACGAACAGAAAACAGGGAAACCATGAGCGTAGTTCGTCGTGCCATCAATCGGATCAAAAATCCACACGTGCGTTGCTGTCGAATTCGCACCGGCATTTTGTAATTCTTCTCCTAATACCTCATGTTCTGGAAACCGTTCAGCGATTGTCTCTCGAAATGCAGTTTCAATTGCAACGTCAACCTCCGTAACCAGATCAATGACCCCCTTTTTTTCAATACGCACGGAATCATTAAAATGCGCTAACTGCATATCTCCGGCTCGAAGTACCGATTCGATGGCAGTAGCAAGTAACACAGTCTTGGATACCATGGGCTGTTTGTTGGGCGCGGCCAATAAATATGGGAGAAAACGTTAGACTTAGCGTGAGCGAGAGAATTACACACTCCCCCTTTGGCGGTCAAGTGCTTTAGAGGATTTCTACCGCAGAGATCTAGACTCGCTTCGATTTAATACTCCGACGTGAGTTATAGTTTCTTGAGGCCTGCTATGAACCTTTCGACAATAACTGTGCTACCAGTGAATTGTGTCCGAGGAACAATTGCGTGTCCAGGAGACAAATCAGTTTCACACCGCTACGCTATGCTGGCTGCATTGTCTGAAGGACAGACCATCGTCGAAAATTTTGCACCGGGAGTTGATTGTGCGACCACTCTCGAATGTCTAACTAGCCTCGGAGTTCACATCACTTCGGATAGCGCTGAATCATCCGGACAGCTCTCTCGCTTGAAGATCGATGGCTGTGGCCTAGGCAACCTTTCCCAACCTGCTCATCCACTCGACGCACGAAATTCAGGAACAACCATGCGGCTATTGGCGGGTGTCTTGGCTGGACATTCTTTTGAATGCACGCTCACTGGTGACGAATCTCTTCAAACTCGACCAATGAGACGGATCATAGATCCACTGGTGTCTATGGGGGCACAGGTCACTTCTAACAACAACTGTGCTCCACTCACGATTACAGGTGGACGCTTGCGGGGTATCACCTGGACCCCAAACGTACCAAGTGCCCAAATCAAGAGCGCCATCCTACTCGCGGGACTTCACGCTAGTGGCAAAACCACCGTTTGTGAAACTGTGAGTACGCGAGATCACACAGAACAGGCCTTGGAGGCATTCGGTGTCCGGGTTGAGCGTGGCGAAAACTGGGTCGCCGTTGAACCTGGTGGTACTTTACGAGGGTGCCAACTTCAGGTGCCAGGCGACATATCTTCGGCTGCGGTGTGGGCAACTGCGGCAGCAGCACTCGCCCACTCGGAAATTGAATTAACAAATGTCGGACTTAATCCTACCCGTACCGGCATTCTCGATATCCTTCGCCGAGCGGGAGCTATTGTTAAGTCAGAGATCAAAAATACTCTGGCCGGTGAACCGACCGGCTCTATATATGTTCGTTACGATAAGCTCAGACCAGTCATCATTACTCCAGCGGAGGTACCATACGTTATTGACGAACTACCAATTTTAGCTGCTCTTGCTACCCATCGAGGAGGCGGCATTAAAGTCACCGGCGCTCAAGAGCTTCGCTTCAAGGAAAGCAATCGTATTACTGCATTAGTGGCCGGACTCAACACGCTAGGCGCAGAGGTTCGGGAACTACCTGACGGTTTCGAAGTGGAGTCCACAAAAGCTCTTGTGGGAGGGACAGTCGACGCGGCTGGTGATCATCGACTCGTGATGGCCTTCACTCTTGCAGCGCTTGGTGCATCTAGCCCTTGTACCATTCTTGGCGCCCAGATTGTCGATGTGTCTTATCCACATTTCTTTGAAACACTGGAAACCGTACGAAGCTAATGGAAACTTCTGACGACATCAACCGAACTGATAGTAATTTGTCCTTGAACAATCTGTACCTCGTTGGATTCATGGCAGCGGGTAAGACTACCCTCGCGCGAGCACTCGGCAAACATCTTGGCTGGACTACCGAAGATATCGACAATCTCATCGAAGAGCAGGAAGGCTCTAGGATTGCGGATATCTTTGATCGGCGAGGTGAAGCCTATTTTCGTTCTGTTGAACGTGGAGTACTCCATAAACTACTTCCCAAACAAGGCATCGTGGTCGCAACAGGCGGAGGGACTTTCGTTGATCCAGACAATCGTGCACAGATCAACCGTTCAGGTACATCTATTTGGCTCGATGTTCCACTTGATGTAATTATTCAACGCCTGCCACCAAATCGACATCGACCACTCGCTGTCGATCGCAAGGAGATCACACAACTATACAAAACGCGCTGCGCGGCCTACTCACAGGCTCATCTCCGTCTGGATGCTAGTCAAGCTTCGCTAGGTGAATTGGTAAAACAGACAGTCAAGTGGCTTGAACCCTAGAGGTGTCCGCTGGTAACGGATGCTGATGAGGCTTACAAACACTGGGATTGTTGCAATCTACCTCGACTAAAACGTGGAGCTAATCCCGAGAACGCTCTTCGCGACGACGAAGTTCTGCGGCGTAGGCATCCCGCGCTGCTCGGGAGCCCAGAATCCACCCGAACACAAGTCCAAGCATGAGAACCGCTGGAATAAAAATAAAGTGTCCGGCACTCATCCCATCCATCATGCTCCGCCCGAGCGGTTACTTATTCGCCTAGCTACGTCAGCGAGTTCACGTTCCACTGAACCAAGTCGACGCCAAAGCGACCAGATGTAAATAAGGAGGGCGACCCAGGCGAAGGCATACGCAGCAATCAGCAATGGTGCGGCTGGCAACTGATCTTCAGGTGGTAATTCGTCAATCGGCACGAACTCATCTTGTGCCGGCTGAGTCTGAGCTACGTGCACCACCAGAGGCGTGAATGACGAAATCAACAGATTTTGACTGGACGCCGTCAGTGTCTGCAGAAACCCGGTTGCTAATATCACCAGAAGCGTCGTTATATAATTTTTACGTCGTCTCACATCCTTCACCTTTCCTAACGCCAGCCGCATCATCGAGTCAATCATCCAAAGACAAATACAGCCGATCAATTGCCGCCCGGTGAGATTCTAATTTGACGCGTGCACTTAATGTCAGAACAAAAATGAGGACGAAGGCCACACTACACCACAAGAACGCTTCACTCATCCCTGGCACCAACGTTGGTACCACATTTGTTGTCGGATGGATCGTCCTCCAGACGTTGACCGACCAATATACAAATGGCACGTTCGCCATGCCAAACAGTGCCATACCAGCGGCCAATTTATCAGATCCCGGGCCGCCATATTGTCGCAATAGCTGGTACGCTACAAAAATCATCCAAAGAATTAATGCGGACGTCAGACGAGCGTCCCATTGCCACCAAAGCCCCCAAGCTTTCCGGGCCCACAATGGTCCAGTCACCAACCCGATCAGGCCAAACAAAACAGTAAGTTCCGCCGCTGCGACAGCGAAATGATCCGCAAGCTTCTTACCTTTAAACAAATAAATGGCGCTTGAGATACCACACACAAAGACGGCCGAGAACATGGCAATCCAGGCCGGCACGTGAAAGTAGAAAATCTTTTGTACAAGTCCCATCGTGGACTCGTACGGAGCTCTGGCAATCATCAAGGGTGCCCCTGCAAAGAACACCATCGCTATGACTGTTATTGCAGGAAACCATCGGCTCGCTATCATTTAAATATTCTCACTTTTCGCATTGGCGCCTCAGTCTGTCATGAGCGGCTCAAAAGTCCACAATGAGAGAGTAATGAACACCACATCGAAGAAAACTAGCATGCCAATCCAAGCGCGTACCATAATCACGTCGACTTCCGGTTGCAGTAAGAGCACCGTACCTCGAACTCCAGCAATAATGACCGGTATTGTGATCGGATACAACAAGACTGGTAGCAACACGTCTCGACTACGAGCCCGTACGAGCATCGCAGCAAATAGTGTCCCCACAGAAGCAAACCCAAGAGTACCACAAGCAAGTAAACCACCAAGCAACCAAGGATGTCGCAAGATGGGTGTCTGAAAAAACAGGCTGATAAGCGGAACGATAATTATTTCCACGATGGCCAACAGACAGATTACGCCCAACAGTTTTCCGATATAGATCGCTGGACGATCTACTGGTGCCAAGAGTAACGCGTGTAACACATCGTGATAACGCTCACGCTCAAACGCACGCCCTAGCGCTAAAGTTCCAGCAAAGGCAATCGCAATCCATAAAATACCGGCAGCTGCATCGCCGATCGGATTTTGATCGCTCACAAAACCGAACGCAAATACCAAAACGCAGGACACTGCAAAAAACAGCGTGGTTAGGAACAATTCCAGACTACGCGCTTCAATTGTCAGATCTTTCTTAACGATCAACCAAGCTACTCGAATAAATCTGGAGACCGTCATCTGGATACCTTTACCGTATGAGCAACCTGACGCGTGTGGCTGCCATAATGGTCGCGCAACGATCCAGTCACTGGTTCAACATTAAGTAATGCCCCATCCCATAACAGGGCCACTCGATCAAGTAACCCTTCAGCAGCCTCAAAGTCGTGAGTCGTCAAAAGTATTATGCGACCACTATCCCGCAAGCCCTGCAGGCGATTGGCCAAGCTTTTAGATGAGGAGTCGTCAAGCCCTGTAAACGGTTCATCGAGCAGTACAAGCTTCGGGTCATGTATCAGTGCACGTTCCAATGCGAGGCGCTGTCGCATACCACGTGAAAACTTCATGACAGGTTCATCGCCACGGACGCTGAGACCGGAGCGTGACAACGCTGCCTCTGCACAAGAAGCAGGGTCCTGAACTCCGAAGAGTCCTGCAAAAAAGTGAAGGTTCTCTCGAGCAGTTAATTCTGGATAGAGTTGGGTGTCGTGTGACAGCATTCCGATATTTGCACGCACATTACCGCCACGCTCGTGAGTTCCATGATTTCCATAGCGTATGCCCCCAGCCGATGGACTCATTAGGGTCGCAGCCAGTGCGAGTAGCGTCGATTTTCCGGCACCATTTGGTCCAAGAACACCAACAATCTCGCCTGCCGCACATGAAAAAGAAACGTGCGACAGCGCCCGCATGCGACCAAAGTAGCGTGACACGTCCTCGAAAGCTAAACAATCAAAGTCGTCCAAAAATTGACTGGGGCTCATTACACTTTTTACGGTTGGTGCAGATACAGCAGGTTCGACCATGACTCCGCCAATATGAATAACTCAACTAGACGCAGTAACTTCTCTACCAGACATCTTGTGCTGGTCTAGACGGCGATATACTCGTTCGAGTTGCCCGAAAAGTTCTCGACGACGCTTTACATACCACGCTTCGGCAATATCACCATCGCGGTGCTTACTTTCGACACGAACTAGCTCCCGATAGAGCTTCTCACGTTTGCCTTCCAAGGTCTCTCGTTCCCGCACTCTTCCGGTTTGGAGACGCCGACTATACGACATCCAAACACACCAGAAGATAAGCAATCCTGCCAAGGTTAATGCGACCGTTCGTGGAGTCGTACTGCGATGAGGTAACCCGGTCAGGATCAGGTCAAAGGTTTGGCCGGCAGCCAAAGCTGGACCTGCGCCAACGATATACGTCGCGCCGTCCGCTTCCATCTCTCGCCGCCGTTCCACTTGTGCCGATATCATGTCCATGGATGCGTGCTTTTCAACAATAACCGCAACTTGATTTAAAGAGACTGGCAGGTACTGTGCAAGTTCGAAAGTGGGTCCTGCATATGAAAGGATGTACGCAAAACTTACAGGCGTGGATCCTGGAGGTAACGGGCCCTGTATGACAACCTCTCCATCTGCAATTCGAGCCAGTGCACTGGAGCCGTTCAAAAGACTTACGTTTACTGCATTGGCGGGAAGTGTAAATCTGACTGGTGCAGCTGGCATGATGGGCTGGTTGCTATCATTAACCACTTCAAGAATTGAATAAAACTCAATGGTTTGCTCTGCACCTATCTCAACCAAAAATCGAGAATCCCCACCAAGCACAAGGTCCGCTGAACGCCCTCTCGGCGTACCCTCTCCTTGCCCAAGACCCGTCGAGGCATCAGGAACTGGCGAAGGAGTCGCCACCAACATCACCCTAACCCCCCCAACCCCGGGCATCTCGAAGGCTTGAGACGCAAGCTGCTCTCCGTCCACTGTCGCTGAAACTGAGACCAGCATCCCGGGAGTGACCTCCGTGAACTGAGCTCGACCATTTTCATTCGTTTTTGCGGTTCGTATCTCTTCGTTAACTCGAAGGTCAATAGAGTGATCAATGATGTTATTCGCGAGA
>DODG01000078.1 GCA_003509065.1 Acidobacteriota bacterium | reverse complement strand
TGCCAGCCTGGTTTCTAACTCTCGCTCGATTAGTTCTCGATAGCCTGACTTATCGCTCTCAAGTTGACCGAGCAGATTCATGGCTCGCGTTCGTAGACGCTTTGTCATTTCCTCGAAATCTACTTCTGAGACCTTGTTCATGGCTCGGTCGAATTCCAGTTCTTTGATTGAGCGTAAAACAAGAGACTTCTCTCGCTCTACGGCCAGACGGGTTCGATGTCCCACTAAGACGGGTTCATCTGCAAGGTCATCATTTACAAGAGGCTGTAGTGTGCGCAGTAAGGCCACCCCTACCAGGGCTGCGGACCCAATAACTACGCTCAGTAGGAGCGTGCCAACCACCGTACTACGTGACATTAAGACTGCCATCGTAGCCGCAGCGAGGGCGACCAAGACAAAAAAATGCCAAGGGCGAAACGTGGATTGATTAGTCGAGGTTTCGAAGCTCATCGTCCAGACGTGCCGCAAGTTTGGCATCCACTACGGTTGCTGCCAAAGGCACACCCTCTTCGGATGCTTCACGCGAGGACCAGCGAAGCGCAACGGTGCCGACGACGACAGCGCCCGAAATTCCGAGAAGGTACGGAAACAACCATGCAAGACGATTAAAACCTTCGTCGAGCGGCATAGCAAGTGGCTCCTGGCTTCCGTACATCGCGATAAAATGCTGAAACACCTCATCTCTGGTTTTTCCGTCATCGACAAGCTCGCTCACTTCGTTCCGCATCATCGCCGCAGTACCGCAGGTGCATTCACCAATCAACTTACGCCCACAGGTGCCACACATGCAAACGAGTTCTCGACCTAGTTCGCGCTCCAGAGCACTCCGCGGCACGACCGGTACTGAGTGCGCCGACTCAATGTGTTGAGCAGCAACTCCCACAGGTGTTAGAGCCAAGGCCAACAAGACTAACGACGTGGTCGCAGCGCCCGCTGGGACTTTCGAAAGGGCAAATGAAAACGTCCGCTCCGGTAATAAAGCGAGACCGGTTCCAAGCGCCAGAACACTGAACCCAAACCAGATCCAGTTAATCAGTGGCGTCACCGTAATTTGAAAACTTGCTGATTGATCCTGCATGTCGAAAGCAGCCATAACGATATAAAGATCCTCCGAAAGGCGACGCCGAATCGCTACTTCGGTCGTCGGTTCTGTTTCGTGCTTATGAAAGAACCATCTAGCCGGATACATTTGACCAACTTCTGCACCATCTGTGAGCACGGTTAACGTGCCTGTGATCATTTGCTTCTGACCATCGTCGTTCACGGAAATGCCATCGTGGCGTACCGTAAACTTTCCGACTTCGACCTGCTGTCCCACTTGTAAGAGCACTTGTTCGTCAAGCTTGTACCCTTCACCAGCAAAACCCAGGAACATCAAAACAATCCCTATATGTACAATGTAGCCACCATAGCGCCGCTGAGACCGAGACACCAATCCGATAATGGCGGTCAGCATGTCAGAACTCGTCGCCGCTTGCCGCACTCCTGCACCACGGACGAACTCCTGTCCAATCGTAACCGTGACGAAACTACAAAGCATGAAACAGATACCAGATGACCAAACATGAAAGTTCAACAACACTAGTGTCACGCCAGTCACAAGTGCAGCCAGTGTCGGCCAGCGAAACTGGTACCACAAATTTTCCACCGAAGATTTCCGCCAAGCTAATAGAGGTCCAACTCCGGTTAAAAAGAGTAAAGCCAAGCCTATAGGAAGCATCCACTTATTGAAGAAAGGAGGACCAACGGTTAACCGTTCTCCAGTCACAGCCTCACTCAAAGTGGGAAACATCGTCGCAAACAAAATAAAGAACGCAGAAAACAGAAGAATCCAATTGTTTAATAGAAACGCGGCCTCACGTGACGCCCACGAATCAAGTTCGTGACGCGCTCGTAGCAACGGCAAACGGTATATCAACAAGCCAAAGCTAATGCTCAATATGAGCACCATGAAGACTGTAAACATCCACGCTAATTCTCGATCTTCCCCAAATGCATGCACTGATTGCACGACACCAGACCGAGTCATAAACGTACCGAAAATCGTCAAAAAGAAGGTGAGGATTACGAGTGTCATGTTCCAGACACGCAACATACTGCGTCGCTCTTGCACCATCACGGAATGCAAAAGAGCGGTAGCGGTCAACCACGGTAGTAAGCCTGCATTTTCAACAGGGTCCCACCCCCAAAACCCGCCCCATCCGAGTTCTTCGTAAGCCCATATCATGCCCAGCGTTAATCCCAGCGACAGGAACAACCAAGACACCATGGTCCAACGCCTCACGGCACGCAACCAAGAGTCGTCCAGATATCCAGTAGCCAGTGCAGACATCGCAAATGCGAACGGCACCGTCATGCCTACAAATCCGATATAGAGTGACGGCGGATGAATCGCCATGTACGGATTTTGCAACAAGGGATTCAAACCGCGCCCGTCAGCCGGAATGTCCGTAAGGTAAGTTGCAAACGGGTCTTTATTGATAATCATTACAAGTAAGAAAAACAGCTGCACACATGAAATGACTACCACCACATATGGAATCAACTCGCGATGTCGATCGCGATTAACATAAACAGCTAACGAACCAAACGCCGAAAGCAAAAAGACCCAGAACATGATTGAGCCGTCGAGGCCACCCCAGTAGGAGGTCAGCTTATAGAACAACGGCTGCGCCGAATCCGAGTAACGGTCAACATATCGGATGGCGTAGTTATTAGTAACAAAGGCGTGCACGATAATCGCCGAGGCGGCAGTCATCAACGCAGCGAC
>DODG01000222.1 GCA_003509065.1 Acidobacteriota bacterium | reverse complement strand
TTTAAAAAGGCGCGCACGTGAATTTCTAGCTTCGAGTATGATTAGCCTGTTTCTACTTGAAAGGAGCGCTGTCATGCGCAAGGTGCTTGGTTTTATTACGATGGTTGTTTTTACTGGGCTATTCGTGGCTTGTACTCCTGCTCAAATACCGGAAACTGTTCCAGAGCCAGAGCCCATCGCGACTCTTATCGATGGTCTAAGCTCGGGTAAGGTAACAGTGGTTGATCTGACTCAACCACTCAATGCAGAGACGCCTATTATTCAACTGCCGCCACCATTGGCTAATACGCCAGGGTTCACGTCGCATTTGATTTCCAACTTTGACGATGATGGACCGGCATGGTACTGGAACTGGGTTGAGGTTGGGGAGCATGTGGGGACACATTTTGATGCACCGTGTCATTGGATTTCTGGTCGTGATTTACCGTGTGTCGATGATCTAGAAGCTAGCGAATTCATCGGACCTGCGGTTGTCATTGACGTGACTGCTGAGGTCGAAGCAAACTCAGACTTCGTTGCCACGAAGGAAACTATTGAGAATTGGGAGGCTGAACACGGACAAATCCCGTCTAATGCCTGGGTCATCCTGCACACAGGCTGGGCCTCCCGCGGACAGGATGCCGCAGCATACTTCAACGCTGATTCAAGTGGAGTACCACACTATCCAGGTTTTGGATTAGAGTCTGCAACTTTCCTTGCGACTGAGCGTGACATCCTTGGTGTTGGCACTGAAGCAGTCGGCACGGATGCCGCGGTTGGTGCGACCTCAGATCCGCCGTTTCCAAACCATTTTACGATGCATGGCGCTGGCAAGTATGGTTTGACCCAACTAACAAACGTCAATCTGCTGCCCACGACCGGCTCAGTTGTAATTGCCACACCGCTCAAGATTGAACGGGGTTCCGGTAGTCCCGTTCGAGTCATTGCGCTGGTGCCAACTAGCTAAGGTCTCAATGCTAGGCCTTCGAGAAAAAGTGTAACTTTTTGTTGGTTCAGGGCTGCGCAGTAGTTAAGGGTGAAGTAGTGTGTAACCATCCAGTTAATAGTGTGATGGGTGTCTTGAATTTTCTGAATAGGGTAATGAATTGTGGGTAATTCCTTCTATCGAATGAACGTTCGTGTGCATTGGGCTGACACCGACGCTGCGGGAGTCGTCTGGTTCGGTAATTTTTTTAAATTTTTTGAGCAAGCCGAAGATGAGTTGTTCCGAAGTCTTGGCCGGACTCGCATGGAACTGATTGAGGATTTCGATCTGCTCATGCCAAGAGTCGATACCTCGTGTCGATTTCGATCACCTGCTCGTGCCGAGGATGTACTGGAAATCGGTATCGCTGTGGAATCCATCACCGCACGACGTATCAATTACGGATTTGAAATACGGGAATCTGTCACCCGTCGACTCGTTGCCGCTGGTGGTTACCAGGTGGCTTGCGTCAATCGGGCAACTTTTAAAGCCATTGAATTTCCTGCGGAGTTGCGGGACCTGTTTAAACGCATGGATGAAGTAATTCGTGAACAGCGACGAGATGGAGGACAACGTAGTGCGGGTTGGACATAAGATTAACTCGCGGGCAGTACAGTATTAGCGAAGTGCAATTAGCTAGAATTCTAGAATCAACCAATGCAACGAGTGAATCCTACTGGGAACGGTGTTTGAATATGGAGAACATAGATAAGCTGGTGGAGCACTCCTGATGCATGGCGGGGGTATTACGATCCTTCGGCTCGTCCTTGGCGTAGTTTTTTTGGCTCATGGATTACCGAAGCTTCTCCCAGTTTTTGGCGGCAGTCCGGCAGAGACTGCGGCCATGTTTGAAGCATCCGGTTTGCAACCGGCACTCCTCTTGGTCCTGATCGTCGGAGTAATCGAACTTTTTGGAGGTGCGGCTATTATTCTCGGAGTGTGGACGCGTTTTTCGGCCATCTTGCTTGCCATCAACATGGGTGTTGCTATTTGGAAGATTCATCTGCCCCATGGGTTTTTTCTCAATTTAAGTCTTGAGCCTGGTGTGGGGCATGGTTACGAATTTGCCATGGTTTTGCTTGGGGGACTGGTTTGCCTATTACTATCTGGTCCAGGTGCAGTGTCGATTGACGGGTATCGCGCTAGAACTGGTGTAACTAGGTCTCGTAGAATCTCCCAACCGCAACCAAAAAATTGATTACGCTATTCCTTGGCCACTAAAACTAGCAATCTTTATTTTTACATTAGTTATGCAGTTGAAAGATAGTGTGGTGCTCGTAACTGGAAGTCGTCGAATCGGTGGCGTTGTAGCCACCGCAGTCGCGGCCGCTGGAGCCGATGTGGCACTGTCCTACCATCAGTCTCAAGAAGCTGTCGAGGAGACGGCTAACGCAATTCGCAAATTTGGCCGTCGAACCTTTGTGTCGCATGCTGATTTAACGGTTGAGGAGGATTGCAATTCACTTGTGGCTGCGACTGTACAAAATCTTGGTCGCTTGGATGTACTTGTGAATATGGCTTCGGTCTACAAGCGTACTTCTTATGACGACTTAACCGGGCAGGATTGGGACTTGGGGCTAGCTGTGGATTTAAAAGCTGCATTTCTTTGTGCCCGTGCGGCTACGCCACACATGAGCGCAGTTGGTGGTGGTCGCATCATTAATGTATCAGACTGGACTGCGAAGAGTGGCCGCCCAACTTATCTTGGCTACATTCCTTACTATGTTGCGAAAGTTGGCGTCATCGGCCTCACTGAAGCATTAGCACTTGAGTTGGCGGACTCAGGAATTCTTGTGAATGCGATTGCTCCCGGACCAATTCGACCTCCGGAAGGTCTTCCTGATGCGGAGCGGCGGGCAGTGGAAAAGGCAACCCCTGTAGGTCGTTGGGGCGGGGACGAAGAAATCGTTAAGGCAGTGCTAGCGCTTATTGAGACTGACTTTATAACGGGTGAGACGGTGCGTGTGGATGGCGGTCGGCATCTTCTCTAGTGTTGATTTAGTGAGTTGCACTGAACAAGCGCCGCATCGAATCAAGTGCTCCTGTCAATTCGGCTCTGTTGCGCGCAAAACAGAACCGCACGTAGCCTTCACCATGAGGGCCGAAGTCAACCCCCGGGACGCAACCGATTCTAGCCTGTTGGATAAGATGTTCAACGAATGCCCAAGACTGCGAGTCTGCTTTTGATAGGCGAGACTCTGGTTTCCAGGTTGGGTTAATGCGAAGAAAGGCATAAAAAGCACCAGTTGGTGGTTCGCCGCTAAGTACTGCACCTCCGAGGTTACGAATACCGTTATAGAAAAGATCACGGCGTGCCTGTAGTTCTATTCGAAATTCTTCAATTCGTGCTTGCGCGTTTTCCAGACCGCCCACACCGGCAAACTGCACCACACTGCAAACATTGCTGCAGCTGTAGTAGAGCACTTTCTTGACTCGGTCACGGACAGCGGGATCCTTAATCGAAAGATATCCAAGGCGCAGTCCAGTCATTGCATACGATTTACTGAATGTGTAAATCGGAATTGTTCGTTCATACATCTCTGGTAACGATGCGATACTGATGTGTTGTTTCCCATCGAACAGAATATCCTCATAAGCTTCGTCTGAAACGATCCAGAGATCCCGTTCTTTTGCAAGGTTCGCTATGTGTTCTAGATCGGACCGGGTTAATACGCCTCCTGTAGGGTTGTGCGGAGAATTTATAAGAATGACCCGGGTTCGCGATGTGATCTTTGATTCAAGTTCAACCAAATCAGGTCGCCATCGATTCGACTCGTACAATGGGCAACTGATCGGAACACCACGAGCAGATAAAATACTACCGCGCGTGGATGGCCACATCGGATCTGTGCAGATCACTTCATCATCAGGTTCCAGTAGACCCATAAATGCGATGTACAAAGCATGCATACCGCCATTGGTTACGATGATGTCATCAACTGACTCGACCGGAGTGTCGTTCTTGCCACGAAGCTTTT
>DODG01000092.1:824-7704 GCA_003509065.1 Acidobacteriota bacterium | reverse complement strand
GAAGCACTTGCACGCACGCGAGACACGGTCGCCCAGCTGATGCCTTATATTGAACTGGGTTATCCAATCGTTGGGCTGGAGCCGTCATGTCTTTTGACAATGCGAGACGACTATCCGCCACTACTGCAATCTCAAGACGCCAGAACTGTGTCGACTAAAGTGCTGCTGATCGAGGAATTCCTGGCGCAGGAGACCACCGCTGGACGACTATCTTTACCACTAGCACCACTCGCACAACGTGCGCTTTTGCATGGTCATTGTCATCAGAAGTCCATTGCGACGACGGCAGGTACTCATGCAACCCTCAAGCTTATTCCAGACCTCGAAGTGACTGAAATCGATTCTGGATGTTGTGGCATGGCTGGTTCATTTGGTTACGAGGCGGAGCATTATGACCTGTCAATGACCATTGCAGACCGAGTATTACTCCCAGCTGTGCGAGCGGCATCGGAAGACACACTGCTGGTCGCGAATGGAGCTTCTTGCCGGCACCAGATTATGGACGGTGCTTCTCGGCAGGTTCGCCATACTATTCAGGTGTTGGCCGATGCACTCACAAACACAGACGGTAAATAAGTAGCACACAGCTGGTAATAGCCGCAGCTAGAAAGTTCATGCCATTACGCAAGAAATGGGGTGTCACCAGCATGATATCCTCTAGAAATAACGGGGGTATTAAAACATGGCCGGACTTATTCGCACTGTCGTTGCACCGCACACACCTCGGATGGGGATCGAAGAGCAGGCTCCAGATTTTGTTCGAGCTCTCATTCAGGGTCAACGTGAGATGGGTGAAGAGATTCGGGCTGCAAAACCCGATGTCTTGATCATTAATTCAGCTCATTGGGTCTGTACATTTAACTGGCATGTGACATGTCAGGCCGAGCATAAGGGGCGGTGCGTTGCCGATGAAGCGCCCGAGTTGATTGATGGTATTCCGTACCATTGGAAGGGCGACCCAGAGCTTGCCCAAGCCATATTAACTGAATTTAGTGAAGCGAATATTCCAGGCAATCCGAACGACAGCGCGCATTTTCAGTGGGACTATGGTTCGTGGGTGCCGGCGAAGTATTTGGACCCTCAAGCGGAGGTCCCGATTATTTTAATTGGTGCCGTAGTTAGTGCTGATATTGAGGAATGCCTGAAGGCTGGCGCGGCCATTCGTCGAGCAGCGGAACAAACCGGTCGCCGCGCCGTCTTTGCGGCGAGTTGCTCTTTTACCCATGAACTAGTTCGCGGGCCTGCACAGTGGCCAACTGAAGAACGACAGAAACTGGACCATCAGTTCATCGAATTACTTACCTCAGGGAAAATCGCTGATGCTAAAGCTTGGTTTCCTGAATATAACAAGGCAGTCGTTGCCGAAATGGGGGGGCGCACACTTGCAACGTTTCTAGGTTGTCTCGATGAAACAAGTGAGGTGACGTATTCTGGTCGGCAGTATGGTCCCTACACGCAATCTTCCGGAAGTGGTAACGCGAATATTCTGCTCCGCAGTCGCTGACAAACATATCAGACCTGAATTTGTCTATGAAAGCTTGGAAAAACTATTAATACACGCAGTGTGCGTGCGAAGGGAAAACAATGGGTACTAAAACAGAATATGAAAAACCCTACGAGGATTTGATCGGGTTTGTTCCGCCACGTATCCAGAACCGGATCCGCCTCGGCCTTGAGGTCGACCCAGAATTACTGGCGCAGACTGAGCAAATTCGGAAGACTGCGATGTATCCCAAATGTTTTGATGTCAAAACAGCCCAGTTGATGCTGGTTGGCATTCTCCTTGCGAATGTAGCGCCGGGGGCTGAGTTTCATGCTCGTGCGGCTAAGCGTTCGGGCGCGACAAAGGAAGAGTTGCATGCGGTAGCAGGCTTGGCATTCCTCTTTCGTGGTTTGCCTGCGTTCAATTTAGCTTCGGAGATCATTAACAAAATCTTTGACGAGGACAACTAACACTTCTCCTGTAGATCGTTGCGAATCCTCTCGGAATCTTGAGATGGTTGGATTTAAACATTATGATTAATGTCTAAGTTGAATTATGACGCTACTCAGATTGCACGAGACCTACCATTGTACTTGTCGCATGAGGTGCACCCTCGGTTGGGTGTTACCTCTATCTTGAAAATTGTTTCCCTGTAAATCTTTTTATTTAATAGGCTTGCTGCCTCTACTAGCGCAGCCTTAGGTGTAGTTTCGGAAAAAACATGTCCATGTCGAGCAATACTGCGACCATAGATTTCACGCCTCCCCGCGTGACCCTTGCTCAGCGTCCGGCCGGAAACATTAATCAACGTGTGGTGGCTGCCGCGATCGCTTTGTTCGCGGTCGGTGCTGTCTATTTAGCCAACACGGTGCACTGGCGTCAGGCCGTATTATTTCTAGTTGGCGGCGGATTCGGAGTGATTCTCTACCATGCTGCGTTCGGATTCACCTCCTCGTGGCGTGTCCTGATTAGCGATCGGCGAGGTGCAGGAGTTCGTGCGCAGATGATGATGCTGGCTGTCGCCTGCCTTTTATTCTTTCCGGTTTTGGAATCAGGGACTCCGCTGTTCACTGAAACAGTCAGGGGGAATGTCAACCCAATCGGCATTTCAGTCGTAGTTGGTGCATTCTTGTTTGGTCTGGGAATGCAACTGGGCGGAGCTTGCGCTTCAGGCACGCTTTTCCATGTGGGTGGTGGGAACACACGCTTGTTCGTCACCCTGTTTTTCTTTATCGTTGGGTCGGCGATTGGTGCCGCACATGCGCCGTGGTGGCAAGCGCTTCCGCGGTTTGAACCGATTTCGTTAGTGGAGACTTTCGGGGCTTGGTCTGCGCTTGGGTTTAACTTTGCTGTCTTCGGTGTCATCGCGTTCGGAACAGTCGTTCTTGAACGTCGGCGTCACGGCCAACTCATCACAGATCCTGCCTCGTCACAGCAAGGGTGGTCACGATTCCTGCGTGGACCGTGGCCGTACTTAGCGGGCGCCGTCGGGCTCGCGGTTGCAAACTTTTTGACCCTGGCTTTTGCGGGGCGGCCTTGGGGTATCACTTCAGGCTTTGCTCTTTGGGGTTCCAAAACGGCAGCGATGATCGGTTTTGATCCAGCTTCATGGGTTTACTGGTCATCACCATCAAGAGCTGCTTCTCTGACGAGCAGTGTGATGCAGGATACAACTTCAGTTATGGACTTTGGTCTTTTGCTGGGTGCTTTGTTGGCGTCAGGTTTAGCTGGTCGTTTTAAGCCAGTTTGGACGACATCGCGACGATCTTTGATTGCAGCAATTGGAGGAGGCCTCTTACTCGGCTATGGTGCCAGACTCGCCTACGGTTGCAACATTGGTGCGTACTTTAGCGGCGTTGCTTCGGGTAGCGTGCATGGGTGGTTATGGCTGGTCGCCGCGTTCGCCGGCACGATACTTGGTACACGGTTACGGCCGGTATTCGGCATGCTCGTCGAGCGCACCAAGACCTCGAACCAAAGTTAAGCCCAAGATTGATCGAGTGAATTGCCTGGGTTACCAGGACCTTAGCGCTGTTTTTCAGTTGTGACTCAGTGGTATGTTTCTTCGTTCGTGATTTATTGCTGGGATGGCGAGCGTTTATCTATGACGCGACGTTTCTTGGCACCCGCTTTCGCTTGCGGCAGGGTGCCATAAGGTAATACTTCGAGCGTCGACGCTATCCGGACGGCAGCAGTCAAGGATTCTTTGAAGCGCTTCTTAAGATCTACGTGCGCAGCGACTTCCACGCCTGGCCTTGTTTCGACGCGTACGGTCATTCGTGGTAACGAACCATCTCCTTCAATCACGATTTCATATTCGTCAGCAAGTTCGGTGAAATTGCGGACAACCTCTTCGATAGCTGATGGATATAAATTGGCCCCTCGGAACCAGATCATGTCATCGACACGACCTTCAATTGCATTCTTTAACCGTGTTCCCGTAAATCCACAGGCACACGGCTCGCTGCTGGATAATCTCGCGATGTCTCGTGTTCGGTACCGTAACAATGGTTGCGAGTCACCCACGAGGTTCGTATAGACGATTTCACCAGGCTCGCCCGGAGCGACGGGCGTTCCAGTTTCAGCATCAACTATTTCGGTGATTACCAGATCACTTGCTATATGGAGCGCCCTCGAATGTCGACAACCGCCTCCAAGTGGGAAGAGTTCTGTCATACCGTATCCATCATTGATAAAGGCTCCCCACCCCGCTTTCAGACGCTGGCGAGTCGCTGGGATAGCCGCCCCAGGCTCTCCTACTGACAACACGGTCTTGATTCCAAGTGTTGCGAGATCGACACCCATTTCGCGCGCTACATCTAGCAGGTAGAGCAAGTACGAAGCGGTACCATTTACTGCCGTTGGTTTTAATTCCGTCAGGAGGCGCACCTTTGATTTAGAGTCGTAGAGTCCTGCGAGTACCACCATCGCACCCGTACGAGACGCGCTCTCGACGCCAGCTGTTGGACCCATGAGCCCATCCATCGGTCCGAGCGTAACCATAATGTCACCAGGGCCTGAGCGTGGGTTTCTTTGAAATCGATCGAGCACATAGCTCCAATCACGACTCGAAAAGACGCGACGGAGCGGTTTGCCAGTGGTGCCAGACGTCGTCATGAACTTGGTCAGCTTGGATCGATCGATTCCTAGGTACGAACCGAAGGGCGGGTGTTCTGCTTGGTCAGCTTGGAGTTCTTCCTTCGTGCAGAATGGAATCTTGGATAAATCGGCTAGCCCGAGTATTTGTTCGGGGTGCACCTTGGCTTTATCGAGTTTTCGTCGCCAGAACGGCGTTGCGGCATAAACGTAACGGACCATGTTCCGGAGGCGCTCAGCCTGCAGAGCCTCAAGCTGTGCTGGTGGTAGTCGATCAAGTTTCGGATCGAGCACTGTGTAATTAGGTAAAGTGTTCGATGTCATAAGATTTTCAGCAGCACCTTGGAGGCAGCGAATCCCTATCCCCGGGTTGTGGCACGAGCTCGCCTCCCACCGGTCTGAACAGACGGTTATGTGGCAATTTTAGGCCGTAGAGGCGAGCAGCATTGCCGCCAAGAATGAGATTTAAATCATCTTGCACAATGTCGAGTCGTAGTAATTGTTTCAAACTCCAGCCCCAGACATCGACTTGATGGCGCACAAGAGGCTTTTTGCGCAGTTGCACAGCGTAAGCGGGTGGCTGATTGCCGTACTGAGCATGGAACGGAATACTAGCGCCCCAGTCACAACCCCAGAGCAGTTTTTCTGCACCGATGTTTGGGTCGAGTAGTGCCTTCATGTACATGTCAGTCCACCACAATCCGGTTTCGAGGTAGACATTATCGTGTGCTGCAGCAACATTCATTGCTTCCTCAACAAACCGTTGTGACCACCAGCCTTGGAGACCTCCGTGATCGAGCACAATAGGCACTTCCGGATACTCCGAGGCGAGATCAGTTGTCCAGATTGGATTCAACGACTCTGGCCAGAAATGATGAGTCATCGGGTAACCCATAACCACGCCGGTATGAATGCGTGCCACACTCTTGTGTTTTCGTGCGACCTCCATGATTGGACGAATCTGATCAAGTCGTTCGGTCTGGCCGACCGTTGTCTTACGCGTATGATCAGCCGGCATGCCCTCTCCGAGTCCCACAAATTTTCCTGTCGACAGCAGCGTGTCGATTTCCGCTGCCGCGGCTGCGGGCGACCATTTCATTTCGCCGCGCATGGATTTCCGCTGAGTTTCCATTGCAGTGCAGACTGCGACAAATTTGTCTGGATGTTTATCGACGATCTCCATGTTGAGTTCGTTGGACATTCCGAACGCTGGAAGAAGGACACACATGTCAACGTCGTAACATTCCATGTCGTAGAGTAGGCGCGGCGAGTTATCGTACGGCGTGAGAGATCGCATGACACGTGCCAAGTCGCGATAGCCTGCCTTGCTTGGGTCGAGCTTAGCCTTGGCAAATTCTGGACCTGCGGCGAACCGCTGTGCGTGTACGTGGGTGTCAACGATAAAACGACCAAGCTTCATGCCGAATCTCCTTGCTTCAGGCAGTTATCATTCTGATATCCATGAAGAAGCGATTATATCTTCCACTTGGTGAGTGAGCGATATAATCGCGATTTGGGATGCATTTCTCATATGACTGGTAATGATCTGTGCTTTCTAACGGCGACTGAACTCGTTCGACGAATCATTACGAAAGAGCTGTCGGCTTGTGACGTGATGGCGGCACATTTGACACAGATCGATCGGTTCAACCCCCAGCTCAATGCCATTGTCACGTTGCTGCCGGATCGAGCAATGGATCAGGCTGCGCGGGCTGATGAAATGCTCGCACATGGCGATGTGTTAGGGCCATTACATGGACTACCGATCGCGCACAAAGATCTTGTTGAAACAAAGGGAATTCGGACGACGTTTGGGTCGCCCATTTTTCAGGATTTTGTGCCTGATCGCAATGCGCTAATCGTCGAGCGTTTGCAAGCAGCTGGGGCCATCACGATTGGAAAGACAAACACGCCGGAGTTCGGCGCGGGTTCACAAACCTTCAATAATGTTTTTGGTCAGACACCAAACCCTTACAACCTGGCGAAAACCTGCGGTGGAAGCAGTGGTGGTGCGGCGGTCGCGCTAGCCACGGGAATGTTGCCCCTCGCCGACGGTAGTGATTTCGGCGGGTCGCTGCGCAACCCAGCGAGTTTTTGTAATGTTGTGGGTTATCGCCCGACTCCAGGACGGGTGCCGACTTGGCCAACACCAGCAGCATGGTTTCCGTTCATTGTTGAAGGTCCGATGGCACGCACGGTCGAAGATGTGGCGCTAATGTTGAGTGTGATGGCTGGGCCTGATCTACGATCGCCAATTGCAATCCAGGAATCTGGCGATCAGTTTGCGGCGTCACTTCATCA
>DODG01000092.1:0-440 GCA_003509065.1 Acidobacteriota bacterium | reverse complement strand
GAACAAAGTGTGACTGCGGTGGTCGATGGACAGCGTCAGAGTTTTGAATCACTCGGTTGTCTAGTTGAGGAGGCAGAGCCTGATCTCTCGGATGCAGATGAGATCTTCAAAGCATGGCGAGCTTGGTATTACTGGTTGGCCTTTAGCGAGTTGCTCAAGGCTAATCGAGGCAAAATTAAAGACACCATTATTTGGAATATTGAACAAGGACGAACGCTCGACGGCACTCAACTGGCCATGGTCGAACAAAAGCGGACCGTGTTGTATCACCGTGTCCGGGAATTCATGAACACGTACAAATTTCTAGTGCTGCCTGTGGTTCAAGTGCCACCGTTCGATATTACACAGGAGTACGTGACCGAAATCGACGGCGTCGTTTTAAATAGTTACATTGACTGGATGCGTTCGTGTTACTACATCTCGGTCCTTGGCCTTCCTGC
>DODG01000389.1 GCA_003509065.1 Acidobacteriota bacterium | reverse complement strand
GTGGTCACCTTGTACGCGTTTTCGGTCGAGAATTGGAAACGCCCACAAAACGAAATCAAGACTTTAATGGGCTTATTAAAGAAGTATCTACGCCTGGAACTACGGACGCTATTAAAGAACAACATTCGCTTTCAAGTGATCGGGCGTGAGGATGAGTTGGCTGATGATGTTCGTCAAGAATTGGAATTCGCCCAAGAGGAGACGAAGGCGGATACGGGCATGGTCTTCAATATTGCGTTGAATTACGGTGGACGAACGGAAATAGTTGATGCAGCACGTCGAGCCATTCAGTCTAATGTTCGAGCAAACGAATTAGACGAAACGCGCTTTGCAGAATTTTTATACACCAGTGGTCAACCAGATCCAGATCTTTTGATTCGTACGAGCGGCGAGATGCGTGTGAGCAACTTTCTACTCTGGCAGATTGCCTACGCAGAGATCTGGGTAACCGAGACTTTGTGGCCAGATTTTCGTTGTCGCCATTTATTCGAAGCGTTACTTGCTTACCAGAAGCGCAATCGGCGGTACGGTGGTATCGCCAGACCGGCTATTGTTGGCTGACTGTTACACTGACGAGTGTCTTTGACTCAGTTCTTTTCCATTCCCACGCTCCTAATTGTTGGCACCGTATGGTTTGTTCACCTCGGTTGTACTCCTATGACCGAACCGACAGAGGAACGACGCAACGTGCCAATAACGGCGACGAATGTCGAGGGTGTTATTGTCAAAGGATTGGCGCCTCCAGTGGCTGGAGGATTTCATTCAGCCATTCTATTCGAGCAAGACGAACCTCAAGCAAAACCATTGTCAACAGCCACAGTCACAATGGATCAGCGTGGTTTAGTATTCGTTCCGGGTTTACTTGTTGCCCGAGTCGGACAGGAGGTGGCCTTCACGAATGGAGACGATGTGCTGCACAACGTTCACGTAACGAATGCGGCCACGCTTGAAACGATCTTTAATGTCGCTACTCCGAGCAAGGGGGCGTATCTTCATATTTTTGAGAGCGTTGGGACCTACAGTGTGTCCTGTGATGTGCATCCGGCAATGGCCGCGTACATATTGATCACAGAAGCAGAGTATGCGGTAGTCGCTCAACGAGGAGGTCAGTTTACGTCATCCGATATACCGCCGGGGCGTTATACAGTGCGCGTTTGGAATGTTGATCCCAAGCGCCGTAGTGTGCGTAAAATCGACATCACAAAGGATGCGGAGCTGAATCTCGTAACACCAGAGTAAAGGTGACCAGGGAAAGTGATAAGCCAGGAATCCAAGTTCATGCAAATACGCTACGACGAATCGAATCGCACTGTCGTTGCCCGTGGAGGGTCACTCTAAATGGCTCGCGTCCTTAGTGGTGTAGTTATGATTGCTATCGTTGTTGGTGCAACATGGTGGCTGTCAGTAGAAGGCATACTCGTACTGGCTGGGATCGTCTTGGTTATTGCCGGGATTGAATACTGCAGACTCACTTTTATTCTTAGTACTCGCTTGCTAACTTTGTTGGTCAGGTTGTTAATCATAACGGCTACGCTAGCAACTAGTGCGTTAGTTGCGAGGGTTGATATGCCGACCGCGGCGGTAATGGCTACAACGTTTGCAATAGGTTCTATTGCGTTGACTCGTCAATCTTTACGGCACGATGAGCGTTGGTATGCTTTGGTAGCCATCATGTTTGCGCCACTCTATCTTGGATTACCCATGGGGTCATTCGTAGCGATACGAACAATGGTTGGGTCCGAGGCGATACTTCTTATCCTGGCGACGCTTGTTGCGAGCGATACCACACAGTACTACGGGGGTCGAATGTTCGGACAACGACTATTGGCACCCATCATCAGTCCGAAAAAAACCGTTGAGGGTGCACTGCTAGGTGTAGCTGCCGGAACGCTAGTTTTTACAATTATAGGGGCGTGGTGGTTGCCAAACGCTGCTTGGTGGCTTCGCATATTGTTTGGACTTGTATTGGTTGGCGCAGGTATTGTTGGAGATCTATTTGAGTCTTCCCTGAAGCGCGCAGCTAGAGTTAAGGATGTCTCTTCGTTGATTCCTGGACATGGGGGTGTGCTTGATCGTCTTGATAGTTTCTTGTTCGCGATGCCACTTTATTACCTGATTTTGGGTACCCTGTAAGGAAGTGTGAATGAAACACGTTGCCATCTTGGGCTCAACGGGATCAGTGGGCACGAGTGCACTTGATGTGGTTAGTGCGCATAGCGAAAAACTATGCGTGGTTGGACTTGCCGCTGGGGAAAACGTCGAGCGTTTTTCAGATCAGGTTGAGAAATTTAAGCCCAGTGCCATTGCCATGGCAACTTCAGGGGCCCTCACAAGCGTACAGAATCGGCTTCAGGAGGCAGATATAGATGTGAAGTCAGCTTCGTTCGGGACGGAAGGATTAATTGCAGTGGCAACTCACCCGGACGCCGATGTTGTCTTATGTGCATCCTCGGGCACGGCAGCACTTGAGGCTGTGCTAATGGCCATCGATGCGGGAAAAACGATTGCGCTGGCAAATAAGGAAGTGTTGGTGATGGCTGGAGGTCTTGTGACCGAGCTGGCGCGCCAACGGCAAGTTTCCATACTGCCTGTGGATAGTGAACACAGTGCTATTCATCAATGCCTGCAAGGCCAGGCTGATGCAGATATCAAGCGCTTAATTTTGACAGCGTCCGGTGGACCTTTTCGAGGTCAGTCAGGCGCCGCGCTGCAAGACGTGACTCCAGAAGATGCGCTTCGTCATCCCACATGGACTATGGGGGCGAAGATCACCATTGATTCAGCCACGATGATGAACAAGGGACTTGAAGTCATTGAAGCGCACTGGCTCTTTGGAGTGCAACCGAACAACATCGACGTCCTTATACATCCTCAGTCGATCGTTCATTCAATGGTGGAGTTTCGTGACGGATCAGTAATTGCTCAACTGGGCATTGCCGACATGCGACTGCCTATCCAATACGCTTTGTCCTACCCGGAACGTTGGGATGGACATCTGCCAGGGCTCGACCTTGCCCGTTGCGAAACACTGCAGTTCCAGCACCCGGATCACACGCATTTCCCTTGTCTTAAACTCGCTTATCGAGCTTTAAAGGGTAAAGCGGAGTTACCAATCGCCTTGAATGCCGCCAATGAAGTAGCTGTAGAGGCGTTTCTCAACGGTGAATTGGCGTTTATGCACATTCCGACCATCATTGAACGAACTCTCGATGCTCGTGATCTGATGTCACCAATGAAAATCCGTACGGTTGGTGACGTACGGGAAATTGGTCGCTGGGCTCGGGATTTTTCCAATGAGCAGGTGACCGAGTTAGAATTAAAGCAGTAGGTGCAAAGCTATACAGACCGGTGTGCTCGATCCGCGGGTTGCAACTGAATGACGCAGTGATCGGTCGCACATAATTTTTAGGACGCGAGGTTAAGAATTTTGCTGACAAGTATTGCGGCATTCACGTTCGTACTTGGTGTGTTGGTGTTCGTGCACGAGATGGGTCATTACCTGATGGCCAGAAGGATCGGGATAAGGGTATTGACCTTTTCATTGGGATTTGGACCAAAGCTGCTGACGGTAAGACGTGGCGATACGGACTACTGTATTAGTGCGATTCCTCTCGGTGGCTATGTGAAGATGGCCGGCGAGAATCCTGATGATGTTCGATCAGGAGCCGACGACGAGTTTCTTGCGAAGACAAAATGGGAACGTTTCCAGGTTCTCATCATGGGTCCCACCATGAATATCATCCTGGCGTTCGTCGTTATGGCTGTGGTGTTGTATCAAGGCGCGGATGTGCCCGCCTACGAGGAGCAACCTCCCATCGTTGGGTACGTCATGGAAGCTTCGCCGGCTGAACAAAGTGGAATTCGTGTTGGTGATCTGATTCTTAGAATTGGCGGTCGACCTGTTCAGACTTGGGAGGAGCTGTTTGTCACAGTGATGCCGAGGGCTGAACGTGAACTTGAAGTTGTGCTCAGGCGTGGCCTGCAGGAGGTGACGATTCAGGTTACACCAGAGGCTCAGACACAGTTCCAGGTAGGTGACTTGGGCGTAGTGCCGATTATGCAGCCGCAAATTCTCAATGTGCTGACTGGCGATCCAGCGGACCTCGCCGGCATCAGACCACGCGATGTCATTACTGCAGTCAATGGTGAACCGATCACCCGAGATAACCCATTCGTAGAAACCATTAATGCAAATGCTGACGTAGCTTTAATGTTGACAGTTGTTCGCGGTGGCCAGACGCTCAAAATTGAGGTAACCCCTGCCTTGCGTGGCAACGTGGGCTTGATTGGTGTCGAACTGAGTCCATTTGAAGTAAGAACTATTGAGCCGGGACCGCTACAAGCGATCCAGATGAGTTTTGAGAAGAACTACGCATGGTCTGGATTAATCTTTCAAACTCTTGGTGGATTATTAACAAGCGAAACCTCTCCGAAGCAATTAGTTGGGCCGTTGGGAATCGCTCAGCTCTCTGGAGGTGCGGCCCAGATAGGCATGGTTGCCCTCTTTACGTTAATGGCTATGATTAGTTTGAATCTTGGCATTTTGAACCTCTTGCCTATTCCCGTGTTGGATGGCGGGCACATTTTCATCATGGCTCTTGAAGGACTCTCTCGTCGAGATTTCAGTGTTCGAATCAAGGAGAAAATTCAATTGGCCGGGTTTGTCGTGCTTTTGATGTTAATGGTCACCGTGATCTACAACGACTTAACACGAATAAATTGGGGAGAGTGGCTTGGCTTATAGTGATGATAGGGAGGTCCTAATGAGAAGTCGCATCGTGTTTGCTGTAATAGTTGCACTCTGGTTGGGAGTTATGCCAACTGCTGCCGACGAACCTGTTGCTGCTGAGGTCAATTGGCGGATTCGTCAGGAAGGCACAGCGAATTCACAAATTCTTCAAACCTTACACTACCTAACGGATGTTTACGGCCCACGCTTAACCGGCTCCCCTAATCTTGAAGCAGCAGCGCAGTGGGCTGTGGATCAGCTTGAAGAGTGGGGTCTTCAAAATGGCCATCTTGAAGCTTGGGACTTCGGTCATCCGGGCTGGCTCAATGAACGACTTACGGCTCATATCGTCTCACCTGTTAAAGATCACCTTGTCTGTGAGGTGCTAGCATGGACCCCGGGCACTGAAGGTACTGTAAAGGGAGATGTGTACCAGCTTCGCCCACCGCTTCGCCCGACTGAAGAGGAATTGTCGACGTACCTTGACTCGGTCCAGGATGCTGTTGCTGGAAAGATCGTACTTTTTGGAGAGCACCGGTTGGTACCGGTTACGTTGGCTGGGAGTGCTCGGCGTCGTGAAGAGTCAACACTCCGAGCGGATTACAATCCAGAGGGTAATAATCCTTCTGCGCAAGTCAGTCCGCGGCGTCAATCGACGTCAGCGGACACGGACGTCCTATCGGCTCGAGAAGTCGCCCAGCGGGTAGCAAGATTTTTACGGAGTAGCGATGCACTGGTGCAGGTGAACGACGCCGGTCGAGATCACGGGCAAATTAGAGCCTTCTCAAATCGTACGTATGATCCTGAGCAGGCCTTGCCGACCGTCATTATGCGGAACGAGGACTTTGGTCGTATTACGAGATTATTGGAGCATGATGCTGTTTCGCTTGAGTTCAATATAGTCAATCGCTGGTATCCAGAGGGAAGCACTTCGTACAATGCCATCGCTGAAATTCCTGGAACAGATAAGGCGGACGAAGTAATCATGTTGGGCGGACACCTCGACTCTTGGCATGCAGCCACTGGTGCTACTGACAATGGAATTGGTAGTGCTGTCATGATGGAGGCAGTTCGTATTTTGCAGGCCATTGGCTCAGCACCACGCCGTACTATTCGAGTAGCACTGTGGAGTGGTGAAGAGCAAGGGCTGCTAGGTTCACAGGCGTATGTTGAAAAGCATTTTGGTACTTTTGAACAACCGAAGCCGGCATATGGCAAGTTCGGTGGGTACTTTAATATCGACTCAGGTACAGGACGAGTTCGCGCTGCGCAGGTGTTTGGACCGAAAGAGGCTGCTGACATACTCCGCACAGCACTTTTACCCTTTCAAGATTTGGGAGTTGTGGGTGTGAGGGCAACGGTAAGCCGTCGCCGAGGTGGTTCCGATCACACGTCGTTTAACGAAGCTGGCTTACCTGGGATTGGGATGCGGCAGGACCCCATTCAGTATGGTACTTATACTTGGCATACGAACTTGGATACGTTCGAACGAGTCATTGAAGCGGATGCCATAAAATCTGCCATCTCGATTGCGGCATCGGTTTACCATCTAGCTATGCGTGAGGAATTGTTACCCAGACTTGAAGAATCAGACATGCCCTCGCGTTCAGGTGGATAGTTTTTATCGACTCCAATCACGTTACGGCCAAAAAAACATCCGTTAATCACGCCCGCAAGTTGTGTCAGCATCTTAAGAGCGACCGGCGGTAACTGGCAGTGCCAAGCATTGTGGGCCACGGTTGTTCCATTCGATCAGTCGGAAAGTTCAAAAGTAGCGCAGTAGGCCATTAGCCAATGAATCTACTCCATCATCACTTGCGATCGGAAATAAGACCGATGCTTGCTCTGGCTGTGCCGATGGTTCTGACCGAGCTTGGATGGATGAGTATGAGCACGGTCGATATCCTGATGGTAGGACCACTTGGACCTGAATCGATTGGCGCTGTAGGCGTGGGAAGCATGCTTTTTTTGGCGTTGGCAGTGTTTGGTATAGGGATATTGCTAGGGCTTGACAGTTTAATTCCGCAAGCTTTCGGTGCCAAGAAACTTGATGAATGTCGCCAATGGTTGTTGCACGGCGTCGTGATGAGCGTGTGCCTGGCGCTGCCATTAATGCTCTTGGTTTGGCTCGGCCTACCATTTCTAGATTTGTGGGGATTTAGCGCTGAGGTTTTGCGATTGACCGGTCCTTATCTTGAGATCATCACTTGGAGTACATGGCCGTTATTACTGTACGTAGCCCTTCGCCGTTATTTGCAAGCGATGGGAGTTGTGAAACCCATCATGTTTACCTTGTTGAGCGCAAACGCGATCAACATCCTCGCAAACTGGGTTCTGATTCATGGTCACTTCGGCGCTCCCGCACTTGGCGTAAATGGGGCTGGCTGGGCGACTTGTATCTCGCGTTTGTATATGGCAATTAGCCTCGTGGTTGCGGTTTTCCTCCATGATGCCAAGAGTGGGCATCTATTTAGGGAAACGGCGTTCCGCATCGAGCTTCACCGGATGTGGCAGTTGTTGAGGCTCGGTTTACCTGTGGCCATACAGGTTACACTCGAAGTTGGTGTGTTTTCAGCTTCCACTGCTCTTGCTGGAAAGTTGCCCCCCATAGCGCTTGCCGCGCATCAAATTGTACTGAATATGGCGAGTATTACGTTTATGGTTCCCTTGGGTATGGCGTCAGCAGCTGCGGTTCGAGTCGGTCACGCGGTTGGTCGAATTGATCCTGCCGGGGCTAGTCGTGCTGCATGGACAGCTGTAATGCTGGGCGTTGTTTTCATGGCTGGTGCAGCTGCACTGTTTCTATTGGTGCCGGCACCATTAATGCGTTTATTCACAACTGATGCTGCTGTGATTACAACGGGAGTTTCGCTGCTGTTTGTGGCCGCGATCATGCAGATGGTCGATGGTCTACAAGGTGTATTAACCGGTGTGTTTCGAGGGGTAGGGGACACGCGGACGCCGATGTTTTGGAACTTGGCTGGTCACTGGTGTCTGGGTCTTCCCTTGGGGTATAGCCTCTGTTTCCTATGGGGTGTTGGTGTCATTGGGTTATGGATTGGACTCTCAACAGGATTAACTGTTGTGGCTCTGATCCTGTTGGCAGTTTGGACTAAGCGCGCCAGAGGATTAGCTAACTGGCTACCAAGTGATGTTCATAAATCCTGATCTTGTACTTGGGACTCACATGGATTGAAAGACAAACTGTTCCATAGCTGTTGCGAGTCCACCGTCATCGTGATTGCCGGTGACTGGCCAGCCACGTGCTTTCAGCTCTGGGACGGCGTTACCCATAACAATCGCTAGTCCCGCGAATTCGAGCATGTCGCGATCATTCAGGTTGTCACCAATTGCCATAATTTCGTCTCGACTTATCGCAAGCCGTTTCGCTAAGCGCTGCAGTGTTGCGCCTTTCGAGCATCCAGTCGGGAGGACATCCAGGAGTGAAAAATCTCGATGTACGTACTCGGTGAGGGTGTGTGAAAATTCGCGTGCTCTAGGTAAGCTAGTCAATACTTCGGCCAGTGCGCGCATGGCGTCAACGCTACCATTGAAACTTACTTGGATCGGATCATGTGATAATGCGTCGAGTAACGAGTCAACTTCTAGAATAATTGATTGATGCAGTTCGTAGTAGGGCTGTCGATTTGGGTGATTCCAATCAATCCCTTCAGCTACAAGTTCGTATTTTTCGGGCTCGTCAAACATCATTAACACGCCCTCACGTGCTGCACGCGTCGCTTCAATGATGTAAGCGGCTGTAGCCTTGGGTATAACACAGCGTTCAAGTGTTTCACCACTCGAGGACTTAATAAGTGCACCATTATTCAGGATAAGCTTTACCGAGTGGTGCAGATTGTCAGAGATTAAACGCGTGTGGTGAAAAGATCGTCCCGTAGCTAGTGCGATTTTAATCCCGCGGTCCAGAGCATGGTTAATGGCCAGGTGGTTCACCCGGGGTATTTCACCGTGACTGTTGGTTAGTGTGCCATCAATATCGATCGCGATAAGCCGAATAGCCATTATTGGAAACGAAAAAAGTCGAGAGAAAATTATTACTAGGATTGGGCGTGAGCGTTTTTCTTAATGTAGTGTGTCACGACGTAATCGTCGATCAAGTGTTTAAACTGATCGAATAATTCATTGTGTTCCCCACGCAGTGTTGTGACATGTTGACCATCGACGTAGACTGGGCACGTTGGAGCCTCGCCCGTTCCAGGAAGACTAATCCCAATGTTTGCTGCCTTCGATTCGCCTGGTCCGTTAACGACACACCCCATCACAGCCAATGTCAAAGTTTCAGCTCCTTCAAATTTCAGTTTCCATTCTGGCATCATTGTACGTACGTAATCCTGAATACATTCAGCAAGGGCTTGAAACGTCGTACTGGTAGTTCGTCCGCATCCTGGGCAGGCCGTTACGCTCGGTGCGAATGAACGAAGTCCAAGCGCTTGTAATAGTTCGCACGCAGCATAAACCTCTTCGCGACGGTCGCCATTAGGCTTCGGAGTGAGTGAGACCCGAATGGTGTCTCCAATTCCTTCTTGCAAAAGGATGCCCATTGTCGACGCCGACCACACGAGACCTCGAATGCCCATCCCCGCTTCGGTTAGTCCAAGATGTAATGGTTGATCAGTCTTTTTTGAGAGGGTTCGGTAAATACTACACAGGTCACGCGGTCGAGACACTTTGCAAGAAATAATGATCTGCTCCTGTTTCAACCCTGCAGCTATTGCGAGTTCAGTTGATCGTACGGCAGAGACCACCATACATTCGTTAATGATTTCCTCTGACGACTGGCCAAGATCTCGAACGGTGTTTTCCTGCATTTTAGCTGTAACCAATTCTTGGTCAAGCGAACCACCATTTACTCCAATGCGAATCGCCTTTCCATGGTTTTTGGCGATTTTACAAATGGCCGTGAATTGTTCGTCTCGGCGATCACCGGTGCCAACGTTTCCCGGGTTAATTCGATATTTATCAAGCGCACGGGCGCACTCAGGGTAACGAGCTAATAATTGGTGACCGTTGTAATGGAAGTCGCCTATAAGGGGCGTTGTGAAGCCCTCTTGCTTCAGACGACGTTTAATTTCAGGTACGGCCAGAGCTGCAGGAGGGACATTTACGGTAATTCGCACGAGCTCCGATCCTGCTTGCGCCAGCTCCATGCTTTGTTCAGCTGTAGCAGTTATGTTAGCCGTGTCTGTGCTCGTCATCGACTGAACTGCAATGGGGGCGCCACCGCCAATTTGCACGTCGCCAACCGAGACGCCGATGGTTCGATGTAACTTGAGTTCAGTCACGTTAAGAATCATACCATTGCAGCCTTTTCCTCTAAATTGTCACTCTGCAAAGGGTTAAGCTTGAAACTCCTGGTGAAGACGGCCTGAAGATACTCTGACGTTAGATTACAACTTCATGCGCTGGCTGAGCGGTCTCATGGTTGTGACCACTACGCTCGTTTAGCTGCACGCATCGCTTTCTGAGAAGCTTTGATTGTGTGTTCCACATCTTGGTCGGTGTGGGCTCCAGAAAGAAACCAGGCTTCGAATTGCGAAGGTGGGGGATAGATACCCTGACCGAGCATCGCATGAAAGAATGCTGCGTATTTTTTGGTGTTAGCTCCCACCGCACTATGATAATCATTCACTGGTTTCGCCGTGAAAAACGGTGTCAGAAGCGATCCAGCGCTATTGACTTGAACGTCCACTCCTGCATCGTCGGCGGCTTTGGTTAAACCAGTTGTGAGTCGCCCACTCATACGGCTTAGCCGCCGATACAGAACATTGGAGAGACGTTTGAGCGACCAAAGTCCCGCCGTCATCGCGAGTGGATTGCCGGAGAGCGTTCCGGCCTGATAAACCTCACCCATCGGAGCTACCAGAGACATGAATTCTGCTGCGCCACCATAGGCGCCAACCGGTAGGCCTCCCCCGATGATCTTTCCAAGGCAGGTGAGATCAGGATGTACGGCGAGCAACGATTGGGCGCCGCCCTTTGATACTCGAAAGCCAGAGATAACCTCATCGAAGATTAGAAGGCTATCATTTTGATTGCACAGTTCTCGAAGGCCCTCTAAAAAACCACTAGCAGGTAGCACCACTCCCATGTTTCCAGCGATCGGCTCAACAATAACGGCTGCGATTTGCTGCCGATGCGTTCGAAATAAGTGCTTCACGGAATCAAGGTCATTGTAATTGGCCACTAGCGTATCGCTGGCGACACCTTTAGGCACACCGGGGCTGCTAGGTATACCAAGTGTGAGTGCGCCGGACCCTGCATCAACGAGAAGAGAGTCCGTGTGTCCATGATAACAACCCTTGAATTTGAGAATCTTGTCGCGTTTGGTAGCGGCTCTTGCAACGCGAATCGCACTCATTGTGGCCTCAGTTCCCGAATTGACAAACCTTAACTTTTCAACCGAGGGTATTAATGCGCACACATGTTCGGCGAGAGTCGTCTCTAGGATTGTTGGGGCACCGAAACTGGTGCCTTTCGCGGCGGCAGCAGTCAAGGCACGGGTTAATCCAGCAGGTGCGTGACCATGGATAAGAGGGCCCCACGACATGACGTAATCTAGGTAGCGTCGACCATCTTGGTCAGTAAGGTGGGCACCTTTACCTCGAGTGATGAAAGGAGGTCGACCCTTGACGGCTGCGAATGCGCGGACGGGACTATTCACCCCGCCGACTAAGATTCGTCGCGCACGTGTAAAAGCTTGGGAGGAGGTTGGTCGAGCGGAAGGCATGCGATCAAGATATCACGTCTCGACGCACGAATGAGAGTCGGAACTCTCTGTTTTCAAGCACCTCAGGGTTTAAGAAGGAAGCGTCGGGCCCATTCTATTAGCGCAGGAGTCGAGCTGCCTCACGGGCATAATAGGTGATGATAATGTTTGCGCCAGCGCGTTTTATCGCCAGTAGAGATTCGAGTAGGGCGGATGACTCTTCTAACCATCCGTTCTGCGACGCCGCTTTAAGCATCGCATACTCGCCACTCACTTGATAGGCTGCGGTCGGGCACATGAATTCTGCCTTGATCCGCGCGATCACATCGAGATACGGTCCTGCCGGCTTAATCATGATGATGTCTGCACCCTCTTCTAAATCGAGAGCCACTTCTTTAAGAGCTTCCTCTGTGTTTGCAGGATCCATTTGATGCGTTCGTCGGTCTCCAAAACTCGGTGATGAATTAGCAGCATCTCGAAAAGGTCCATAAAAGGCAGAACAGTATTTAGCTGCATAGGACATGATCGCGACATTGTCGTACCCTTGGTTATCTAGTGCTTGGCGTATGGCTTTCACGCGACCATCCATCATGTCGGATGGTGCGACAATGTCGGCGCCAGATTCAGCATGTGAGATAGCTATGCGTACCAGCTGTTCCACAGTAGCGTCGTTGGCAATCTCATCGTCAACGATCACACCACAGTGGCCATGCAAA
>DODG01000390.1 GCA_003509065.1 Acidobacteriota bacterium | reverse complement strand
CGAAAACGCGTACAAGGTGACCACTGGGATTCCAAGTCTGGCAGATGACTCCACAACATCACGCACTGAGTCAATACCCGCACTGTGACCTTGCACCCGTGGCAGTCCTCGTTGCGCGGCCCAGCGACCGTTCCCATCCATGATCATTGCGACATGTGTGGGAAGCCGATCAAAGTCAATTTGCCTCGCCAAAGATGCTTCTATCGATTCAGGTTCAACCCACTTAAGAACATCTTCAAGTGACATAACGCGGCGCAATCCTCCTACCTTGAAAAGACGATCTACGCACAACGAATCCTAACAAACCTTGATGATACAAGGTGTTAGGTGGGGGTTCAAGCTGGCCAAGAATTTATGTCATGAGTTAGTAGTTCACTCTTACCAAAAATAAACCACGGGCTGGCGCGGTGGGTCCGGCTTCGCTGCGATCACGGTTTTGGATTATGTGCTTAATACTCTCTGGCGGTCGTCGGCCTGTGCCGATATCAACGAGTGTCCCAACGATGATTCGAACCATATGCCGAAGAAATCCATTTCCTTCAATATCGATCGTAACGAGCGAACCATCTACTACTGGAAAAGGGTCGATCGTGCGATCACCTAAAGAACATCGGCTAATCTCAAGGCGAAGAATGCGACGCAGGGTGGTCTTGACAGAACTGTGAGCTGCTTGAAAGGCTGCGAAGTCGTGCTCGCCTTCAAGCAAAGCGCCAGCCGCAAGCATAGCTGAACAATCAAGATTCTGTGTCATATGCCATGCATACCGGTACTCGAATGGGCTAATGCTGTCGCCAACAATAATCCGGTATTGATAATGTTTAGACTTTACAGTTCGACGTGCATTGAAATCAGAGGTGGCTTCCTGAGCTTGTAAGATCCGAATATCCCGTGGCAGGCTCGCATTCAAAGCTCTAACAAGTGCCGCTGTGCCGATCTCGCTGTGCATTTGAACACTAGCAACCTGGCCTATCGCATGAACGCCGGCATCTGTGCGACCGGCACTAGTGATACCCACGTGCCGACCCTCAATACGTTCGATTGCTTCCTCAACGTAAGCCTGAATAGATTTACCATTTTCCTGTCGTTGCCATCCCACGTACGACGCGCCATCATAGGCTACAATTAATTTGATAGTTCTGAACATCACCAAGATTCCCAGAACGTTTCCGCACCATTTCAGTGACGAGCCACTTATGCGAAACCCACCAAGCGCCTCATCTCGGTCTATTCACTACCTTTTAGTCGTGACCCTGGCTGAACAAGCGGCTCATTGTTTGAACACAATGGACAATCCTGCGGTTTGTAAGTTGGCAACGACAGGCTCACTAAGGTTTGCAGGTCGACGTCCAACGAGACTGCGGGGCCTCCGCGATTAACAATTGCACCTACACCAACTACCTGAGCGCCTGCACCACGCACGACCTCGATGGTTTCACGTGTTGACCGACCTGTTGTAACCACGTCCTCAACTACGAGCACACGTTCGCCGCGCTGCAGTTTAAATCCTCTCCGAAGAACCATCGTGCCATCTCGTCGCTCAACAAAGACCGCTGGAGTATTCAGTCCTCGAGCCACCTCCTGACCTATCACGACTCCACCAAGCGCTGGAGACACCACGATTTCTGGTTTCAAGTGTGAGACTCTAGCCGCAATTTCTGCACCTAATAAAGACGCCTCATGAGGATGTTGCAAAACGAGTGCACACTGCAGATACCCCGGGCTGTGCAATCCCGATGAAAGCTGGAAATGGCCTTCAAGAAGCGCCCCAGAACGCCGAAATAGGGCTAAAATTGTATCTTGATCCATAACGTCTCGTTTGTCCTATGGCGGAAGGCCTCTCAGCAATTAGTTCTAAACAGTTTAGCCTAACCTCATCCCTTTAATGGGCCCCACCGCCGTCAGTATACAATTGCTTGAAACGTGAACGTGGATTGTTTCGTCTATATATAGGGAACCCTAGCATTCAATGTATATGTAGTGCTGTGGTCTGGATCTTAATTGTTATCCCAAGACACTTGTCCGACGCCTCTGTCTCAATCACATTTGGAGAAATCTGTTATGTCTCTGGAAGCTACAAATGCCCGTAGATACTTATTTACCGTAGTGGCAACTTTTATTATTGCAACTCCGGTTTTCGGACAATCCATGTCTGAAATTAATCAGCCGTCCGGCGCCTCTTTGTCGAGATCTGCAGGCATCGTGCTGCCACACGAGATCCATACCCAAGCAGAACAGGGTATTACTCGTCGACTATCAATGAATGACGCAGTTGAAATGGCTCTGGAACAGAATCTGACGATTCAGGTCGAAAGACTCAATCCACAGCTGCAAGACCTATCAATTGCCACCGTCCGGGCAGCATGGACACCCACGTTAAGCACGACATTTCAGAACAACGACCAACAAAGACCGTCATCAACTCAGCTGGATGGTGGAGCGATAAGCACCTACACGACTGCGTTTTCGAATGACATCGGCATCAGTCAACTCACGAAATGGGGCGGTAACTACAACGTCAGTTGGAACAGCTCGACGCAATCCACGTCAAACTTTTTTACGAGTTTTAATCCTTCAGTTCGATCGACGGTTAACTTCAATTATTCGCAGCCACTGTTGCGCAATTTTAAGATTGATAACGCACGGCAGCAACTTTTGATTAGCACAAAGAATCGTGAAATTTCAGACGTGCAACTACGAGAGACAATCGTTTCAACAGTTCGACAAGTTAAGAATGCCTACTGGCAACTCTCCTACGCCATTGCCTCACTTGCGGTGCAACAACAATCGCTCGAATTAGCTAAAGAGTCTCTCCGTAACAACCAGGTCAGAGTCGAAGTCGGAACTATGGCACCCATCGACATCGTCGAAGCACAGGCCGAAGTGGCACGGAACGAAGAAACCGTGATCGTAGCGGAATCAAACATCGAAGAAGCGGAGGATGGTCTTCGAGCGTTAATCATGGATCCGGTAACACCTAACTTCTGGGAGATCAATCTGGAACCGACTGATACACCTCTGTTACAAACGCGAGAAATCGATATCGACGCTGCTGTGCGCAACGCGTTATCGAAACGCACAGATTTATCTCGGGTTCGTAAAAATCTTGAGAATGTCGACGTAAACATCCGCTACTACAAAAATCAGACGCTCCCTGATGTTAATTTCCAAATGAACTACTCTGCGCAGGGTGTCGGTGGAACGAAACTGACCAGGGATTCATTTTTTGGTGGAAACGTAATAAACAGTGTGACGAAAGGTTACGGATCAGTCCTAGGAGACGTGTTCACCAGTGATTTTCCAACATGGACTTTCGGTTTTACAGTGGGTTACCCGATCGGCACCAGCACGGCTGATGTGAACCTTGTGCGTTCCAGATTGCAACGGAGACAAACGGAAACTCAAATCAAGAGCACTGAACTACAAGTGGCAGGCGAGGTCAGACGAGTTGGTCGGGAAGTGAATACCAACCTGAAACGAGTCGACGCAACGGGGTCCGCACGTCAACTCGCTGAACAACGGTTGGAAGCGGAACAGAAAAAGTTTGCCGTCGGCATGTCAACAAGCTTTCTGGTATTCCAGGCTCAACGCGACCTAGCGCAGGCACGCAACAACGAACTGGGTGCTATCTTGGATTACAATCGAGCAATCGTAGATTTTGATGCGGTGCAAGAGGCTTCGTTAACCGGTGGGGGAGGGAGTTTCACGCTAACAGGTGCAGGCGGGACCGGTTCTACCGCCTCGACGGGTAATGGACAGACAACAACGGGTATTTCGACTCAGACTGGTGGTGGCAACTTCTTCTAGCATGAAACTTGAGCCAACAGTATTAATACCCCTACTTCTTTCTAGGAGAGCTCAACCGAGACATCGATTTCACTTATTAGGCAATCGATGCAGCTTAGGTTGATGCTACACTCTGCCGGTGCCGAAGCTATCAGTCATTGTCATCACTCAGGACGAAGCTGCGAACATCGAAGCTGCTCTGGACTCGGTAACCTGGGCAGACGAACTAATTGTTGTCGACTCGGGTAGCTCTGATGAAACTACAAGAATCGCAGAGCGATTTACGAAACATGTCTTAACAAGAAACTGGGAAGGCTATGGTGTTCAAAAGAACTATGCCGCCTCGCTCGCATCCCATGATTGGATCCTATCGCTAGATGCGGATGAACGGATTCCCCCAGAACTTGCCGAAGAAATTCAAGAGCTTTTAAAAACGGAGCCTGTCAAGCAAGGTTACCGGATCCCCCGGGTTGCGTTTCATCTAGGTCGATGGATAAGAAGTACCGACTGGTATCCCGACTATCAACTCAGACTATACACTCGTCGTTTGGCAAGTTGGAACGAACGTCGGGTACATGAATCAGTGCAAGTTCAGGGAACTACCGGAACTCTTCGAAATGAAATACACCACCTCGCCTACCGCGACCTCTCTCACCACTTTATGACAATGGACCGCTACACCACACTTGCTGCAGAAGAAATGTCCTCGCAAGGCCAACGCGGTTCCCTGTGGAAAATGGTTGTCCACCCTCCGTTCGCATTCATCAGAAACTATCTTGTTCGTGGAGGCATTCGTGACGGGATTCCTGGCTTCATCGTATCAGCAATGAACACTTACTACGTACTCTTGAAATTCATCAAACTCTGGGAATTTCAACACAAACGAGCATCGGGAAACGACAATTAAGGCTCGGTTCCTGCTGAAAACAACTCATGTTTTCAATGCACATCGACACAGCACTGAGTTGGCGAGGCGGACAAAATCAAGTGTTGTTGACCGTTCGCGGCCTGCAAGCGCGCAAACACCAGACAACGCTTGTGGCACATCCAGCAGGTGAACTTCGCCACCGTGCCGAGAAGGACGTTGCCGTGATACCTCTGGTTCCACGCCATGAACTGGATCTAAAAATAGCCTGGAAGCTGTCTCGACTTATTAGAAAATTGCGACCAGACATTGTTCACGCGCACGATCCACATGCAGTAGCTATAGCCGCCTTAGCACTTTTGCTCGGTGCACCGAAACCAAGGCCATTCTTGATGGCATCCCGTCGTGTCGATTTTCATCTCAAGAAGAATATTTTTTCACGCTGGAAATACAAGCAAGTCGACGGGTTCGTTTGTGCATCGAATGCTATTCGCGAGATGCTAATCGGCGATGGATTTCCAGCTGATCGGGCATGCTTAGTGCACGACGGTATTGATATCCAACAACTTGAGGCCGCGAGGCCAGTCGATTTACACCAAGAATTATGCCTTCCCAAGAATGCGCTTATCGTAGGAAATGTTGCAGCGCTTGTCCCGCACAAGGGTCATCGCTATTTGATTGATGCGATGCCAAGTGTTCTAGACAAGATTCCCGAAGCGCGACTTGTTATTGTTGGGCAGGGCCAACTCGAATCCGCACTGCGGGCACAGATTAAAGCTCTCAACCTTGAAAC
>DODG01000138.1 GCA_003509065.1 Acidobacteriota bacterium | reverse complement strand
GTTTTCAGGGCAAGCTGGAATGCCTTCGGATAATCGCCACTGTCGTATATCCCACCGGTGGGTGTTGTGTACGGGAATTCGTCCGGTTGGATAAAATTGCGTAGTCGAACCTCAGCTGGATCGAGGTTTAATTTTTTTGCAACTTTATCCATCAACCGTTCTTGCTCGAAGTAGAGATGGGCGCATCCATAGGCACGGTTCGGTCCAGTTGGACACTTGTTGGTCACAACGATGTCCGCATCTATCTGGAGGTTCTTAACTTGGTACGGCCCGACTATGTTGCCGATGGGCCTGAAGGTTGTGGCTGGTTCGGGCGTTCGAAGATAAGCGCCTACGTTATCGTAGAGCTTGGTCCGAAACCCGAGAACCACTCCGGTTTTTGTCACCGCGACTTCGCGGTAACTGACTCGATCGGTCTGCACTGAACTTGCGAGCAGGTGTTCGCGACGGTCCTCAATCCATTTTACGGGCACATCAACCTGCATGGACAATAACCCCAGCAGCGTCAGATAGGGGTAGATACTTGTCTTAATGCCGAAGCTACCGCCAATGTCTGGTGGCACGATGAATCGAAGATTATTTTCAGCAATTTTTAGGGCCCGTGCGGTGATTGGGTGCATGATGAACGGTCCCATAAAGTTTGACCACAAGGTGAGCCCACCTCCGAAGTGGTCATAGCTGCTGATGATAGCGAATGTTTCAAGTGGCATCGACGTATAGCGCGGGAAAACTAGACGTTCACGCAATACAAAATCCGCCTGGTCGAATGCCGCGTCGACGTCGCCGTAACTCAGCACGCGATGACATGCAATGTTATTAGGAACTTCCTCGTGCAAAATCGGCGCGTCAGACTCGACGGCTTTCTCTGGATCAACGATAGCGGGGAGTGTCTCGTACTCGACATCGATCAAATCTAGGGCATCCTCGGCAAGGTAGCGATCTCGAGCGACGATGGCTGCGACCGGTTCTCCAACGAAGCGGACTTTATCCGTTGCCATGCAGTAGTACTGCATTGGTGAGGTTGCGACGACCGAGAAAGGTCGCGTCCGTTCTAGGACATCGGCACCAGTGATACCCCCAATGACCCCTTTCAGGTTTAACGCTCGGCTTAAATCGACCTTCGAAATTCGAGCGTGTGCATGGGGACTCCTCAGGATCGCTGCATGGTGAACATTGGGAATATTGAGGTCATCAACGAAGGTTCCGCGACCCGTTAAGAGCCGTGCATCTTCATGACGTGGAATACTTTTCCCAATCCATTTGTAATCTGTGCGACCTGCTATTTGTTCATCGGCTCTTTTCGACATTATTATCTGTTTATCTAGGCGCTTCTCGTCATTTTAAACATGGTCAAGTTCATGCTGATGTAGCCAAGCGTACCATACTGTATAAGCGTGAAGGAACGCGGTACGATAAATTAAGGTTGAGGTATTATTTCTTAAGGCTGTAACTATTGTGCAGCCTAACCTGAGGATGAATATGCGCATCGATCTCAATTGCGACATGGGCGAATCGTTTGGAGCCTATACGATAGGTAACGACGAAGCCGTCATGAGAAGTATTACATCGGCAAATATAGCCTGCGGATTTCACGCTGGCGATCCGTCGGTGATCCGAAAAACCATCCGGCTGGCACTCGCGTCTAACGTCGCGATTGGCGCACACCCAGGGTTTCCAGATCTGGTCGGGTATGGACGGCGTGAGATGAAGGCAACACCAGCCCAGGTCGAAGACTTCGTTATTTATCAGGTTAGCGCCGTCGCTGGTGTTGCCGTGGCTGAAGGGACTCAACTGCAGCATGTCAAACCTCATGGCGCACTTTACAATCTGGCTGCCCGAGACGCCACTATCGCTGCGGCTATTGCTCGTGGTGTCGCGGCCGTCGACCGTTCGCTCATCCTTTTTGGATTGGTGGGATCAGAAATTCTTACTGCTGGTCGTCAAGTGGGTCTGCGTGTCGCGGCCGAAGCTTTTGCCGACCGTGCCTACGAACCCAATGGATCTTTAGCTTCTCGTCAAAAGACTAATTCTGTCATTCATGATCCCGATCTGGTCGTGTCGCGCGTGTTGCAGATGGTAATCGACGGACATGTTGAAGCCATTGACGGTTCAACCGTGACACTTTCTGCTGAAACTATTTGCGTGCATGGGGACACCCCGGGAGCTGAAAAACTCACGGAAAAACTGAAAGCTGGCTTTGAGATGAAGGGCGTAGAACTCCGAGCAATAGGTCAATAACGAACACATGCTTCATACGTACCTAGGATGACCAAGATGCATTCTAATGTGCTGAAGTCCGATGTGATTGTGGTGGGTGGTGGTGGGGCAGGCATGCGCGCCGCTATCGCTGCGGCTGAAGCTGGCGCTACGGTCACGTTGTTGACGAAAGGGCAAGCTGCCCGTAGTGGTGCGACAACGATGGCCTGTCCGTCCTACCAGGCTGCGTTCGCTATGGAAGATGAGCGGGATAGTGTGGACATCGCCTTTGAAGATACATGCTACGAAGGACGTTATCTTGGTGACGAAAACTTGATTAAGGCTCTGACTGATGAATCGACCGAACGCGCGATGGACCTTTGCAGTTATGGAATGAAATTCCGCAAGAATGACCGTGGAAACTTCCTTCAAGTCATGCACCCCGGTCATTCGTACGAACGCAATTTAGTTATCTTAGGCGATGGACAGGCAATGGCTGCTGGTCTCCGCCGAGAGGTTCTCAAGCAAGACAATATTCGGCTAGTGGAAGACGTGGTTGTGACTCGGCTTCTTAAAGACAATGACCGTATGGCGGGACTCGTTGCGTTGGATATGCGAGGAGGTCAACCGGCTGTGTTTACAGCACCTTCTGTAATTCTCGCCACGGGCGGCTATCCAGAACTCTGGCGATGGACGGATACCGAACCTGGGTTAACCGGCGAGGGTGTGCTTTTGGCTTATGAGGCCGGCGCAGATCTGGTTGACCTTGAAATGATGTTGTTTTACCCGACGGGTTTGTGCTGGCCTTCTGAGGTTGAAGGGACTCTCGTACAGTACGAGGGATTATTGACTGAGCAGTACTGCGATGGCCGAATGCTCAACGGGCTTGGCGAACCGTTTTTGCCGCAGACAAAACGTCTTCCAGTCCGCGATGTCATGATGAAATTGATGTTTAGGGAAGTCGAAGAGGGGCGCGGTACACCACATGGTGGCGTGTACATTGATCTCAGCAAATCACCGCGCTCACCGGATGAGGTAACGGCAATTCTCCATCGGCTTGACTCGCTACCATACAACGAATTGAAAGACTTTGGCATCAACGTATTGGAGCAACCTATCGAGGTTATGCCTGTTACTCACTACACTCTTGGCGGTGCTCGTGTGAATGAATGGGCCGAAACGACCGTACCAGGCTTGTATGCTGCTGGTGAAGTTGGGGGCAATGTTCACGGAGCTAACCGTACAAGTGGCAACGCGCTTGCGGAAACACAGGTCTTCGGGCAACGGGCAGGTGTCCGGGCTGCACAATATGCGCTTGGCCGACAAAGTCCGGCGATTGATGAGGCGCTTGTTAGTGAGGAATCTAAACGCATTTACAGTTTCCGCGAAGAGCGACCTAATGGAATCCGGCCGATTGAGTTTAAGCGAAAAATTAAGGCAGTGATGCACGAGCACGTTCACTACCGTCGCCATGCCGGCGGGCTTACCACGGCCATTGAGATGTTGCGAGGTCTTCGAGCAGAAGAGCTAGAATTTGTGCAGGCGACTATTGGATCCGAAATCTATAACTATGAATGGGAAGAAGCCTTGGAGGCCCACGCAATGGTGCAACTTGCTGAACTAGTTGCCGCGTCAGCGCTGGCTCGTGAAGAAAGCCGAGGCCATCACTGGCGTACGGACTTTCCTGAAATGCGTTCAGCTTGGGAAAAACATACACTGGTCAGGCGAATCGACGAAACCACCTACAATCTAACGGAGATGCCGGTTGTTCGTCTCAAAGATCGTCGTAATGAAAGAAGAGCAGCAGATCCGCTGTTACTTGAGGCTGGTGTTCTAGAGGGCTACGGGACACCCTAGCTAAGCTTTATGTCACATATTCTCTGTACTGAAGTCACTGACCCGGTAGAACTCGGCGATCCTATCATTGCTGATATTTACCGTTTTGATCCATCGGTCGACACTCAAGCAAGGATGGAACGATTCGTTGTTCCTTACCATACGCGCATGAGTGTGTTTACCTTACTACGCGAGATTTATACCCATCAGGATCAGACGCTTGCTTTTCGCAATCAACAGTGTGGGCGTGGCATTTGTGGCACCTGTCAGGTGCGACTTCAGATCAACGGGAGCAAGGAAAAACCGCTCAAGGGGTGTACTATTCCACTTCAGCCTGGCGCCCACGTGATTATTAAGCCTTATAGAGAAAACAAAGTAATCCGTGATCTGGTCGTAGACTTTTGAATTGTAGGAGATGTAAATAAGACAAGGGATGAAGGTTAATGCTCTACGGGTCTTACCATAGAACGGAAACGATAGAGGAAGCGCTGGGTCATCTTGCAAGCGCCATTGGCAACGAACGTGGCAACCGAGTACGCCTGATTGCTGGTGGTACCGATCTCATGGTTCAGTTGCGTGAACGCCTGACCGAGGCTGATGCGTTGGTAGACGTGAGCAGTATTCCTGCCCTCAAGAAAATCTGGGTGGAATCCGAGCGGCTGCACATTGGTGCTGCCGTCACCTACAGCGAGTTAATTGCGTCCGAGCTGGTCAATCAGCATGCTTATTTGTTGGCAGAAACTAGTCGTCTTATCGGTGGTAAACAAATTCAGCACATGGGTACAGTCGGTGGCAATCTCGGCAATGCTTCACCTGCTGGTGACACCTTACCGTGTTTAAGCGTTCTTGAAGCTGAGGTTACATTGACCAGTTTGGACGGCGAGCGGCAGGTGGCCATGTCGGACTTTATGCTGGGGGTGCGTAAGACGGCAGTGAAACCCCATGAACTCATTACGAAGGTGTCGTTCAATATTCTTCCTCAGTATGCCGGAAGCTCATTCACAAAATTAGGGTTACGGCACAGTCAAGCGATTTCAGTTGTGGATGTTGCGACGGTCCTGTTTATCAATGACGGGCGCATATCAGATGCGCGTGTTGCCTTGGGCTCAGTCGCGCCAACAATTGTGCGCGTCACGGCTGCCGAGAATATGCTAAGAGGGGAGGCCCCCTCTGACGAATTGTTTAGTCGGGCTGCCGAGATCTCGCGAAAGAGTCTTACGCCGATTAGTGATGTCCGGGGCAGTGCTGCGTACCGGCTCTATGTTGCAAAACCAATGGTGAAGCTGGCTTTAGAAACGGCCTACGAACGAGCAAACACTAATAAAGCTAACTGAGGACAAGCTTTCCATGACTGATACGATCGCAAAAGTTGGCCCGAAAGAAGTGCTCATGGAGCTTTGGCTGAATAAACAAGCCGTTTCTCAGGTGGTGGCGGCGGGACGCCGCCTGATTGATTTCTTACGAGACGATCTACATTTATTCGGCACCAAGGAAGGTTGTGGTGAAGGTGAATGTGGAAGTTGCACGGTGTTTTTGAATGGCACTGCCGTTCTGGCATGTCTCATACCCATGGAAAAAGCGATTGGTGCGCAGGTGGTGACTATTGAGGGCATTGGGACACCAACCAGCTTGCACCCCGTACAACAAGCGTTGATCGAAGAAGCTGGAGTGCAGTGCGGCATTTGTACGCCAGGTATGGTTATGGCCGGCGTTGATTTGCTCCAACGCAACCCAGATCCAAACCGGGAAGAGATTATTGAGGGTATTGCCGGTAACTTATGTCGTTGCACTGGGTATCAGAAGATTATCGCAGCGGTGCAGCGTGCCGCTCAGGAAACAACATAAAGTTTTAGAATTCGCGAAGAAACCAGCATGGCAAAACCGACAGTTGATACCGACACACGCAAACGAGCGACTGAAGCCGTTAGCGTAGATGAAGATCACGATGTCATTGGTAAGTCGGTCGTTCGTGAAGATGCGGTTTCCAAAGTAACGGGTAAAGCTATTTATGGCGGTGACCTCTACATGCCTGGGATGCTTTATGCAAAGGTGTTATTGAGCACTGAGGCCCACGCTTTGATCAAGCGTATTGACACAAGGGCAGCTGAGCAAATGGACGGCGTACATGCTGTCCTGACCGCGAAGGACATTCC
>DODG01000082.1:6327-17817 GCA_003509065.1 Acidobacteriota bacterium | reverse complement strand
GGCGGCTTGTATCGTATTCAGTCGGACGCAGGACACGAAGTGTTGGCACAGTTAAGTGGTCGAATGCGTCGTTTCCGAATCAGAGTAGTACCTGGCGACCGCGTCACAGTAGGTGTATCACCGTATGACCCAGCTCGCGGAATCATCACCTTTCGTGCTCGCTGACCTAGGTCTGATTCACTCGCTAAACTCCAAAGCCAGCTCAAACCACTCGCCGTTCGGGGCTAAAGTCCGGTAGGCCTGCCAGTGCGGTTTGGCATCTTGTGATCGTCCCAATTGCTCAAGAGTGACTGCTAGATAAAAATGCGTGTCGGCGTAGTCCGGATTGAGTCGCACGGCAGCTTCGTAACAGGTATTCGCCTCGGTAAATCGCCCCAAATCGTGATGAATGTTCCCAAGATTGAAATACGCCTCAAAACAGTCCGAATCAAGATTAATCGCACGTTCATAGATTGCCTGTGACTCGATAAACTTGTCTTGAGCGTAGTGAAGATTTGCCAGGTTCACGAGCGCTGGAACTAAATTTGGATCAAGCATGAGAGCTTGACGATACGCCTTACAAGCTTTCTCCTTGTCAACCGTATTACCTTCGTCGAGGCGAGCTCCTTCAGTGAAATACCGAGCTGCCAAGACAGTTTGAGAATGCATCGAGGAAGAATCAACCCGTCCCACGTCAGAATCTGTCACCGATTGCAATGGCCTTTTCGCTAACGTTATGACTTTTGCTGGTTGACTGTGAGTGTTTAATTCACCCTGGAAATCGAATGTTAATTGACCTTCTCGTTCTGCAACTAATGATCGAACAATGATCCGAAACGCCACTTTGCGCCCTAAATCAACGCTAACCTTTTTGACGAGGGCAAGATCGCGGAAGCCGTAGTATCGATCGGTGTTCGTACGCGCTACAGTTTGAACCAGCTGGCATTTTTCCAGATAGCGAAAATGATCTTCTCTCAGATTCGAATAGCGCGCTCGAATTTCTCGCACACTATAGAGCTTCTGCCGAAGTGCGACCGAAGAGGGCACGCCACTGAGTTTGCAAAAGACTTCTTCAGTAATGATGTTTATGCTGTCTGGTGACTTCGCATTGGCAGTTTCCGCGAGTTTCAATTTATTGCTCTTCTCGGTCACCTGCGCAGAATCTACATCAAGGAATCGACTAGACTTGGTACGCCAAAAACCTTCAGCGCCCACAACCAGCATCGTTGTACGAGATGTCACATCACTTGTGACTTGCCCACCCAAGCGCTTCACCAGGTCGCAGGCCTCTCGACGGCCAAGCGAAGAGAGCTTCCCTGTAAATACAACGACTTGATTGGCAAAGGGTGACTCTGGACGAACTTGTTTGTCTGGAACAGAAAGCATCGTTACAAGATGATACTCATCACCATTAGAACCGGAAAGAGTTAATGAATTTAGTCCAACCGCCGCCGATAAAGACTGAACGACAGTAGCACGTAATAGGTTGGAAAGAACAGAGTCGTCACCAACAACCACCTGCGAACCTCAGGCACTTGCCAAATTGAGAACAGCATCAATGCTGCCCAGACGAGACCGAGAAAAATCGTGAGTCGACGTAAGGTTGGAGTACGCGACGGATACACATAGCTTACGGGTATAAACACCATTACAACCAACGTCAACAGGACTCCTGCAGTTATGCTTGGAGGTAACGAGGCAGCATAAAGATAAAACACAACGATGTTCCAGTAGGATGGAAAACCTCGAAAGAAATAGTCGGCTGTCTTCGCATTCCGGTGGCTGAACCCATATGCACTACTCAAAATCATGGCACTGGCCAAAAGGCCGTTCCAGCCAGGTGGTACCAATAAGATTGCATAAACGAAATACGCCGGGACAAAGACAAATGTGACGTAATCAATTATGGAATCAAGCAGAACTCCGTCGACCGACGGTAAACGCTGGTCAACCTTAACCAAGCGGGCCAGCCAGCCGTCAGTGGCGTCAACTACAACAGCAGCATAAAGCCAAAGAAAGCCTTCACGCGGTGTGCCTGCAACAAAGGCATGAAGTGCCAGCAATGCAAAGACGGCCCCTGTGGCAGTGTAAAGATGGGTAGTCCACGCAACGCACGAGGTAAGGTAGGAAACTGGTGTCGGTATTCGAAATTTTTCTGGCATCTAAGAATGAATCGATCTCAACAACCACCAGATACAGAAACGTTTTTTTAGATGTTAGGTATTGGAACCCACTTTTCGACTTCGATGATCTTCCAACCGTTTCGTTCAGAACCCACTCGAAGGCGGAGTTCATTGAGTTCAGACTCTGTCAGACCATCCAGACTAGTTGTGACAAAGAAGGGGGTTTCGGGAGAGGCCGTTACATCCCAACGTCGCAAAGGTTTACCTCCAGCCTCCGACCCAGTTAAAAGTTCCAGACTCTCCTGCCAATCACTGACAGGACATAAACCAATGATCACACGGTGCGCATCAAGGACAATCCTAAAACTGATCGCGACATCTTCATCAGCAAAGGTTAGTCCGCGGGTTTGCTGGTAGGGATACATCAGTTCTGTCCACTCGATGAAGGCGTCAGGTGCGAGTATCTGTCGTTCGTTTGGATAAGTCCGACTAGTCCCACCCCACATCTCAACATAGCCAGCGCCAGGCTCTTTTGAACTCATTGGAATTCGGGCCTGATGGTACCCGTAGGTCCAGACATCTACACCTGGCGTTTTGTCGGAATCAAAAACGCGGACTATTCCCTCCTGGGTATCGTGAGAGTATGCGCTGTAAAAGCCGCCTGTCAGACCGTCGGCCATTAGATCGCCCATTTTGTTCCAGCCACTAATAAACCTGAGGGGATTGTTGTGCCAGGCCTGTGGACTCGGACCCAAATTCTCCTGCCACTGCTTGTTGATTAAGATTTGATCCGTGGGAATTATAAACTCGGTCCGATCGGTCAACACATTCTGCCCACCAGGCACCCACTGTGGATTGATCCAGTGTGCGTACTCAACCTGTCGATTTGTAGTATTTGTAATACGGATTCTCGTCTCAAAAGAAGACTTGTTTCGCACAATAGAAACGTCCACAGATTCTTGAAGACCCGTCTTTGGTTCAAGAACCTGCATACGGATGGATTTACGGAGCGAAGAATCCTCGGTGATTTCCCATGACCAGGGCATCGCCCAAGTGGTCCCATGTTCATCGCCAGGCAGCGTGTACTCGATACCACCGATCCAGAGCCACCAACCAGTGTCGTTCGCTGCTCCACCGACCGTGACCACATCATTTCTCCAAAGGGTTTCATGGCCGGTCGGCTTGTACACAAAGGAGTAGACTCGTCCCATCTCAGGTAACAGTATCAACCTGATATATCGATTTTCCATCAGCACAGCTGTGTGGTCTTTCTTAATGATCCGTTCCTGATCAACTTGTTGGAAATCAACGTGCGGGTAAGGATCTCCTTCGCGGTAGTAAACCGCTGGTTCGTAGTCAACCTGCGGGATGGTTAGCGTGATTGTGTCAAGCAAGAAGATATCGTCTCCGAGCTGCGCAGGTCTCGCGGATAAATACCCACCCGTACCACACAACACAAATATTGCAGCTATCGTCGTGATTCGAGTAGTGGCGCGTGTAACAAACTCAGGAAAATAGGAGAACATGTCGCCGACAGTTAAGGGAGAGTTCCAAGGTAATGCCGAGCCCATAATTGAGACGTATCAAGATCTACAGCACTCCCAAGGCTGACTGCCGCCGCCTCAGACAAACCGAGGGCCGACTGGGCAAACCCGAGTACTGAGAGGTCTCTTGCGCGAAGGGCTGACTCGGAAAGGCGTGTCCCAAATTTCGCAAAGAAGTCTAAATCCTCTTCCGTACGAGCAAGTCGAACTTCAATGATAGCTGTTATGGCCTCAAGCGCTTGTCGAGCCTGATCGACCTCACCCAATTGCTTGAGTGCTAGAGATTGGTAGATCTGCGTGTCCAACCAGCGGCTAGTCCCTGATTGATCTGCGGCTCGTCTAAAATACTTAGCAGCTTCATCATTCGCACCTAGCGCTTGATGCGCAAGCCCCGTAAAGTACGCCACCTGTGGCGCACGCCGGTCGTTGCTTGGACGTGCAACCGATAAATTTTCTGGATACTCGGAAGCTCGGTTAAAGTCTTCTAGCGCTTCCTTAAACTGACTATTTGTTAACCTAACCAATCCTCTCAAGAGATGCGCATCCACAAACACACCGTGAACTCGCCCTCCTCCTTCAGCTACAAAGAACTGGTTCGTCTCCAGCACCTCAATAGCCATTCCGTATTCGCCAGCCAATACCTGAACAATTAAAGCCCGGAGCAGACTGTCACTTCGCTGCTTAAGGATTTCCAGATTCTCTGAAACCATATCAAGCCGTTTGATAATCGGCGTATTAGCTACCTCGTATAATTCATCAAGTTCGACATAGAGGCGTGTGTCATCATCCCCATCCAATGCAATCGCCTGCTCATAGCTCTCGATCGCCGCATCGACATCTCCACGCATCTGATAATAAGCCCAGCCAAGATTTCGATGAACGGTCGAAAAGTCCTTGACCAGGGACCGTGATTGCTCCCAGTGGATAATCGCTCGGTCAGGTTGGATCTCATACAATAAGTTTCCTAAATAATAATGTGCCCGATCGTCGTCGTTTTGAAAAAGAAGTGCCTGTTCCAATACATCAATGCTCTCCAAGCGGAATGGAAACCCATAATCGGTTGGCATCGTGGCAGCCCGAGTGTAGGCAATCCTCGCCTTTTCCCCATCGCCGGATTGTTCGTAGAAGTAACCAAGATAGTAATGGACCAACGGATAGGTGCTAGCAAAAGGCACTTCCGCAGAAACCAGCCGCTCCAAGACAGTAATTCCTTCTTCCCAAAGCGCTGTGTTGCCATAGTCGCTGGCAAGTTCAAGGTAAGTCTCGGCGTCGTCCCTCAAAGTGGAACTAAGCCTCGCATCAAGAGCAGTTACGTCTACACCGACAGCTTGAAGTATCAAAAAATGCTCATTAAGCGCAAGAACGTCCATCGGGTCAACGGCCAACGTCCTTAACGCTGTCGCAGTTGCTTCGTCCAGGCGATTGAGTTTGCGGAGAATAGCTGTTTTGAGACCGAGCGATTTCGTGTCATGGCTGTTAGTAGATAGGGACTGGTTAATCTCATTTAACGCACGTTTCCAGGCACCGTCACGCATCGAGAGTTCAGCTAATTGATAAAACGCGGCCGAGTGAAACGCAGCATCCCAAGAGGCACGGTAGAATTGCTCGTACGCCTCATTGAATCGCCTCTGCCCACGCAACGCCAGTCCAAGCTGGTACTCTGCCTCCGTATCACCAGCCCTGACATAACCAGCTGTTAAGCGTTCCAGCGCCGTGCGTAGATGACGCTCAGCATCCTTAAACAATCCTCGCTTGTTCAGATTTGCACCAACAATAGTATTGACTCGGACATCACCAGAATCACGTCGGAGAGCTTCCTCGTAGTATGGCTCTGGCGGCACAAGAGGGCTGTGCATCTGCTGCAGGCGAAGCCCCGTCAGGTATAGTTCATCGACCGTGACGATTTGCTCTGGTGACCTTGGTGGCTCAACTGGTTCAGGCAGTTCCGGAGTTGAAACAGGGTCTCGTGGACTGTCACTAATCAAGACCAACCCTGCAGCATCAAAAAGAGTGACCGCTACATCCGTAACTGTCGTATCGGCCGGTAATTCAATACTAGCGGTAAACGGATCGCCAGGTCCGATGGAGAGTGCCTGATCGAGTAGCACCTTGTCCCCGCTGACAAGCACGGCCCGAGCTTCGTTATGGTAGGTGGTCGAGTTAAATCCAAACCATGCTACATCGTCGGTAACTTTCAGATTGACCGCAGCCTGAAGATTGGCTTGGGTAAAACCTTCGATACCGCGGACAGGGTACCAATAGTGAGTAACGGATTTTACCTCTCGCGATTTGATCCAGCTGTAATCAGGCTGATTGTCAGAGAATCCTCCAACCATTAATTCAGCGTAAGGGCCGTCTTCGTCCGTTAGGATCCGATCCCACAAACTTCCCCGGTCCCCGGGACCCCACTCCCAAAGTTTCGTGCCCGCCATAACGTGGTGGTCACCAACGTGGACAACGCCCGCGTTCTCACCGTGGTCATATCCGCCCGAGAAGTCTTCAGCTAGATTCCAAGCAAAAAACGAGATCGGTTCAGGATGATTCGGCCACCGACTGAGATCAACACCTTCATAGTCGATGCCTTGATAAGCACTGAGTCCAATCGGCCAGTGGATAAAATCATTCTTCGAGTGATAGGTCGCCATTTGCACACTAGGCGGAAACAACACTTCGTAATCATCATCAGCGTGGACCGCCACGTTCGCCCAGTAAAGAATCGAATGAGCCTGAGAAGTCCGGTTAAAAAACTTTACTGTTGTTTCGATGTACGAACGGTCCGGGTACAGGGTCAATCCGATAATCCAGCGCATCCGATGGCGCCGTTCGGTTTCTCCAATCCAAACCGTCTTGCTGCCGTCAGCATTGTCCTGAAGAGCATAGTCGACTGGCATGAAGGTGGTATTGCGATGATGATGAAACACGCACCACTCTATTCCACCAGAAATCCAAGCGCCCAACATGCCAATGAGCGCGGGTTTAATAACATTTTGTCTATAAAAGAAATCATAACCATTGGTTTTGTCAGTGGCCGTGAACAATCGGCCACCTAGTTCAGGTAACACGACCAGTGAAAGGTAATCGTTTTCAAGATGCAGAGCCCGATACGTCTTGTCCTCACGAATCCGCGTTACCTTGTCTTGAAACGGGTAAGGGTAAATCTTCTTCTTGGCTCCTTGATACACTTCATTCCGGAAAAACATCGGATTTGTATCTGGGGGATCCACACGATAAGTCGGTAATGTGAGTTGCTCCTCCCAGACCTTTACGACCCCAGATTCCGCAAGTGATGTTTCCTGCACTGAGGCCGCTTTCAACGCTTCTTCAGTAAAACCGAGCCAACTTATTACTAGTACACCAGCGAGTAACAAGCGTGGATACCTCAGTCGACTCAATTCGCTAGACGTAATTCGATTGTCCGGCTTATACACTCTTCACCTCACCACTCATCTGCTCTTGTTGATAAACCGTAAGGATTATAGGTCAAACACTGCAACACACATGTCGAAGTCTTAGACCACTCGGTCGGAATGCGAATAAACATTGTAACTGTCATCACGAACAAACCCGATCAGCGTGATACCAGACTCTTGAGCTAGTTGGATTGCCAGTGTCGATGGAGCCGAAATGGCTGCAACGATAGGAATACGAGCCAATAATGCCTTCTGCACTATTTCAAATGATGTCCTACCACTCACCATTAAAGCGAAGGTTGCAAGCGGCAGTCGTTCGGTCAACAGCATGTGACCCACGACTTTATCGACAGCGTTGTGACGACCCACGTCCTCCGCTACATCAACGAGTTCACCAGACGCTGCAAAAAGTCCAGCGGCATGCATGCCACCAGTCCGCTCAAACGCTTCTTGGGTTTGGCGCAACCGGAAAGGCCATCGAAGGACTGCGGCGCCCTCCACGTCCCAAGTCTCGGCAATTTCTGGCACTTCAGCTTGCAATGAATCCAATGTGACACGGCCACAAAGACCACATGACGAATTCATTACAACTTGGCGCCGCTCCTCAATCCGAGATACTGGGAACGCTCCTTGCAACGTTACATCGACGATGTTCTTTAAGTTGGGTGTGTCCGGATCCGTACAGTGACGGATCAAGCTAATCTCATCTAAGCCATGAACAATCTGCTCCGATAAAAGAAAACCCGCGACGAGATCATGATCGCGCCCAGGAGTTCGCATAATAACCGCGAACGGTTTGCCAAAAATCCTGATCTCCATCGGCTCTTCGGTCGCAGCGTGATCACGACGGGCATCGCGAACACCATTTCGAACACGAGTTACCTCAACCGGACGTGATGTCGTGAGCATGATGGACCAGCCGCTATTAATTCAATCTCCAATAAGCTGAATGACAACCTCGCGATTACGTGGCCGCGTATCGCACTCCACGAGTGTAACCTGCTGCCAAGTTCCTAAGGTCAACGATCGATCAGTGAACGGAATTGTGACTGACGGACCAAGAAGTGCCGCTCGGACGTGACTAGACCCGTTGTCATCCCCCCAACGAAGATGGTGTAAGTATTCGCCCATCCGAGGAGCCAGACGCTCGCAAGTTTCATTGAGATCATGGACAACACCAGACTCAAATTCCAGAGTCGTTATCCCAGCAGTCGATCCCACAACAGAGACGGTCGCGATGCCATTAGCCAAACTAGAGTCGGCTAACGCCGCCGTCAGGACGGATGTGAGGTCGTGCGCATCTCCCTGACCAGAGGTCTCAAGGGAATGCCGAACGGTGACCACCATGAACCTCACCGCCTATCTAACTGCGGTGAACATAATTTCTACCCGTCCATCACTGCTCACGAGACCCGTGCCCACTGCCGCGCGTGCCGGAAAGTCCTTCCCGATTGCCTCAACGTAGGCTACGTTCATCTCGCCCCACTCGCTCATGTCAGTCAGGTAGACGATGCCATCAACGAGATGCTCAAAGCCAAATCCGGCAGCATCGAGGGTACGCCCTATGGTAGCCATTGTTTCTCGCGTTTGAGCCTGAGTGTCAGTCCGGGTCTCATCGTTCACACCAAGCATCCCAGACAAGTAGAGTCGGTTCCCAACTCGAACAGCGTGACTAAGAATCGGACTTACCCGACCAGGAGTGCCATCGGGGTTCGGGCGAACGATCCGCTCTCTTTCTCCCTTGACCGCAACGAGCGTGATTCCAAGGGGACTAGATCCAGGTCCATGCGCTAGGACAGTAGCTCGAGCTGGTGGAAAATCTGGCCATTGTTCTCGGTACGTCGCATTCATGTCCGCAAACATGTCGAAGTCACCAAGAAAAACACGGGAACTCACCACGTTGGCTAGCGACATGTCTGCTTCAGCCAACAATTGGCGAGCAGCCTCGAAGATTGCTTCTGTTTCGGCCTGAATCCCACCCTCTACATTCGAGTTGTCACGATAGTTTCTGCCGACCAAGTGCGCCAAGAATAACGTGTCCCCTGACTTAATTGCATAACTGTACGGATTAGCGTTTTCTGCCCAGTCATCTGGTTTAATGATCGTGCGTTCTGCACCAGGTTTAATCGCGACCATAGACACCTCAAGGAGCGCATCGGGTGTCACAAAGTCTGCCTGAATAGTTGAGCGTGTTGGCGGCTCAGTCGGCCAGTACTCTCGAAAAACCTCATTCATCGCCTGAAAATCACTGGTGTCCTTCAAATAGACTGTTACGGCGGCAACCCGGTCGAACCCTGCACCAGCTTGTTCAAGCACCTGACCTAATCGCTCAAAGACTGCATGTGCCTGCTCTGTGAAGTTTCCCTCTCTCGATAGGGAACCAGACAGGTAAATAAAGTCCCCAGCGACCACAGCGGGACTGAACGGCATAGTCGATGCCGGGTCGCGTCCGATGATCTGCTTGCCTCCCGATTGCGCGCCCGCCATCTGTATATTCAGAATACCGATACAAATACCAACAGCTGCGAGTGTCGTAATTCGCATGAATGATCCTCTCAGAAAAAACATTAAATCGTAGTGTCTAGATGCACAATTTTAGACACCTTATCACTATTAACAAAATCTTTTGAAACTACCTAGTTATCGAACCGAGCCCAGAACGGTACGCAACCCTGTTCGAGACTTACTCAATAATTGGCTATACGACAAAGGTGAGCCGTGCAAGCCAAGCCGAGGCTGACCCATCTTCCGGAATAGCTACAGTCACACTAAAGTGCTGGATGTTGCATATGCCACGGCGTCGCTCGTTCAAACGCCAATGCTGCACGCAAAATAGTGGCTTCTTCGAATAACCGTCCGGTTATCATGAGCGACACTGGCATCTCATCAGCAAATCCAGCCTTAACAGCAATGGCTGGGTGACCCGTGAGGTTAGTAATGCCTAAACTGTTACTCCGCGATGGTGAAATAAAGACATCGTACTCGGACATTAAGTCATTCATTCGCCGCATCAACAATGTACGAGCGCGCTGCGCCCGAATATACTCAACCGCTGGGATGAAACGTGCGGTTCGGAACGTGTTGGGCCAGGCATTCGATTCTTGAGATGTGAGACGATCGATCCCACGGCTACGTGTAAGATCATCAAACGCGGCGGCGGCTTCCGCAGTTAGGATAAAACTAATCGCATTTGTTGGAAAGTCTGGCATCTCGATAGGATCGAGTATGGCACCAGCACCGCGTAACGATTCAAGGGCTGCCGCTAAGGCAGGCTGCTGAACCTCCCACCGTTGTCGACGCTCCTCTGACGCGTTCGCTGGTGGTTCTTCGAACTCCCGTTGGATATAACCGATCCGTAGATCGGCTAATTGGCCGTCCGGGCTCCAGTCGAAGGGCGCATCAATCACCGAGTTATCTCGTCCATCTGATCCATAAATCTCATTAAAAACAAGCGCACAATCTTCAACAGAGCGACACATAGGCCCTATCTTGTCCATAGTCCAACTAAGAGCCATCGCACCGTATCGGCTCACGCGACCGTACGTCGGTCTCAGTCCAGTCACACCACACGCTGCCGACGGTGAAATTATCGACCCGCGGGTTTCAGTGCCGATAGAAAATCCAACGAGTCCTGCAGCCGTAGCAGCGCCGGGGCCAGCTGACGAACCACTTGAACTGCGCTCTAGGTTCCAAGGATTCCGAGTCGATCCACCAAACCAAACACCGCCTTGAGCGAGCGCACCCATCGAAAGTTTTGCGACTAGAACAGCACCTGCCTCGGTAAGTCGTTCGACAACTGTTGCATCATGATCAATGACTTGGGTTTCGTAAGGTTTTGCTCCCCAGGTCGTGCGAACTCCTTTGGTTGCCAACAAATCCTTCGCACCCCATGGAATTCCATGGAGTGGTCCACGATTTTGTCCATTACGAAGTTCTGCATCGGCACGCGCCGCCTGGTCCAAGGCGAACTCCTCAGTCAGTGTAACCACACACTTCAAAGAGTCGCCATACCGCTTGAGCCGGTTGAGGTACATCATCGTCAGCTCTGTCGACGAAATTCGCTGTTGCCTCATGAGTTCCGCGAGGGTTGTGACTGGCAGAAAAGCCAGCTCTTCCACCGGTGTCCCAACAGGAGGCAGGGTCTGCTTTGAAAGCGGTACGGTCGCATGCGGTGTGGCAACACCAGTCAATGAATGCCCAGCGACTGGGGCCCGAAACGTCACAGCCGGCTCTGTGTCGAGTGGAATCTCCAGCGCTCGCAGGTCGTCGTAACGTTCCCTGTTACGATCGAGCCCATTGAGCATCATCTTGTGCTCATCGGCAGTGAAGTCGAGCCCGGCAAGTTCTTCGGCGGCAGTGATTGCGTCGGTTGCCACCGTCGGTTGTACTGAGGAATGTGCAGTCGCTGGAACAGCCAGACCGGCAGTCATGGCT
>DODG01000082.1:0-5911 GCA_003509065.1 Acidobacteriota bacterium | reverse complement strand
GGACATCGCATTTCCTATCATGCCGATGTCGCCACCGATCCACACGTACAGGGTATGACGGTATATAAACGGGCTAGCCCTTGCTCCAAGAGCCCGGCAACAATTTAGTCACCCTGGAGACTTCGAACAAAGATGACGAGGCTCCAGCGCTGATCTTCCGAGAGTTTACGTTCCATACCACGCATAGGTCTCTTGCCTACGGTGATCTTGTAAAAAATTTCACCATCGGTCATCCGTTCACGGGCAGCCTCCGGGGTGAGATCTGGAGGCGCTGGCTTGATTCGAGCTGTGGCGGGTCCATCGCCCTTCCCTATCTCGCCGTGACACATTAAACAGTTTTTTCTGTAAAGCTCAGCACCTTCTTCGATTAGATCATCGCTAGATGTCAGTGGATTCTCGACCGCTCTCTCTTCCTCAGGCACGATCCACGGCTCACGTTCCTGAGTTGCCGTCCCAACTAGTACCCCTGTATATAGGATGGCTACCAACACTAATAATTTCTTCATCGATCTCCCTCACTTCTACAACTGCCGCAACTCGAACCAAATCGCGGGAACCGCACCGTTGAGAATCCTAGCATAGTGTCATTAAAGCCTGGCTTCCGCAGTTCTAGCAAGCTCAGCTTCCAGTTCCGTCTGATCTCCTTCTTTGATCTCCCAAATGGAGACAAGTGGAAAGAGTTTAGCGAAGACGATATAGAGCAATGCAAAGCAAGCAAATTGGGCGGCTGTTAAAGCGATCTCAACTAACGCTGGACTATAAAGGCCACCATCATGCATGAACTCTGAACGCGGGTACGACGCCGAACTGATCACGATAATAAATCGCTCAAGCCACATACCTATGAGAACTGCACACGACGCAATAACCGTACCAATAATGGTTCGGGTCCGTTTGAATGAAAGGATACAAAGGGGAATAACGAAGCAGCAAGTTATCATCGTCCAAAATGGCGTTGAAAACGCTCCTGACAGCCTCGAAGTCAAAACCGCAACTTCGTCGGGCTCATTTCCATACCAAACAGTCATATGCTCAGCAAACGTGAAGTACAGCCAGAGGCACGCCATCGTTAACATGAGCAGGCCCAGGTTGTTGAAATGAATAGGCCTAAAAAATGGTTCGAGATGAAACGCCTTGCGCAAAATGGCCATTGCAATGAGCAACGCTGCGATACCACTGAAGATGGCGCCGACCACAAAATACGGTCCAAAGATCGCACTATGCCACATAGGTACAAGGGTCATCGCAAACACCCAAGAAACAACCGTATGCACAGATACGGCGATAGGAATAATGGCGACCGCCATAAACCCAATGGCGCGTTCAAGTAGTTTGTGTTGCTTCGGTGTCCCTTGCCAACCCAGCGATAACCACCTATACATCCATCGCAGCCGAGGGCTCCGATCTCGCAATAAGGCCAGATCAGGAATAAGCGGCAGATACAAATAGGTGATGCTACCCATTAAGTACACCGATATACATGCAACATCCCAAATCAGTGGCGACAACGGTTGTGGGTGAAGCATCGGTATGTAGATTAACTCCGGTCGGCCCAGATGCCAGAGGACATTACTTGTACCCATTAAGAGGGCAAACACAGTAATGGCTTCCGCTGCTCGTGTGATGGGGCGTCGCCATTCAGCGTCTGTTAGACGCAGGATTGCCGATATCAATGTTCCAGCATGACTGATTCCAATAAAGAAAACGTAGTTCGTGAGGTAGAGGCCCCAATAAACTGGCTGGTTCATGCCAGCGACAATCAGGCCCTCTTTTAACTGGTGAGCCCATTGGAAGCCACCGAATGCAATGACCGCAAGCAACATCGCGACCACGACCCAGAGTTTCCGGCTAGTTTGAAAAACTGGCCGGAGCAGTGAATCTTCAATCGCTTGATTGCGGTCCAACGCTTCCACGCCAATCCCCTTCCTTGAGGTAAAACACCCGAGGCCCGGTACCTAGCTCTTCGAGTGGACGTTCCGCGCGCGGACTCTCAGATAGTTTCGAGACCGCACTTTCCGGATCATCGAGATCACCAAAAACTATCGCCTCAGCCGGACACGCCTGCGCACATGCTGGCTGTACGTCGCCGTCAGCTATCGGTCGATCGTCTTCTTTCGCTTCATCTTTTGCACGGCGGATTCGCTGCACACAGAAAGTGCATTTTTCCATGATGCCCTTCCACCGAACTGCGACATCTGGATTTATGGTCTGCTCAAGCGGTGCATCCCACTTGGGCGTACCCCAATTAAAGTAACGCACGGTATAGGGGCACGCTTGGGCACAGGCGCGTGTACCGATGCACCGTGGGTGAATCTGTGCGTTGAGCCCTTCCGGGTTTTCGTAGGTCGCAGAAACGGGACAAACACTGACGCAGGGAGCATCGTCACAGTGCACACAGAGCACCGGCACAAAGCGAGTCCGGACGTTAGGAAATTCACCTTCAACGTGTCGCTCCACTCTCATCCACTCAACCGCTCGCCCAATAGCAGCCTGTTCTGGACCAGCGGGAGCGACATTGTTTTCAGCCCGGCAAGCAACCACGCATGCTTCACATCCGTCACATCGATCTAGGTCAATCGTCATCCCCCAAGTCGGCATGATTAGCTTGTCTCCTCAATTTTTGTCACTCGCACAGTCGTCGCCTGAAGCGGCGCTTCAAACAAATCACTGCCGGTGGTCGCATGCAACAGTGAAAACGGATTTACACCACGACCGCGTGCGTACCGGCCGTATTCACCGTGCCCTTGACCTGCAGAAAGCGCGACAACGTCAGGTCTTAAACCTTGTGTTACCTGTGCTCTTACCCGAAGACTGCCCGTATCAGAGGTAATCTCTACAAGATCGCCGTCAGAAATGTTTAATTCCGAGGCAGTGGACGCATTTAATTCCACAACAGAACCCCATCGGACACTTGTCATAGGGTCAGCCAGTTCCTGTAGAAAAGGTAGGTGTGCACTGCGTCCGTCACCGAAGGCCGTCGAAGGATAAACGTGCAACGTAAACCGCGACGTATCTCCTGCAGTAGTCATGTCCAAGCCGATTGATTCAAGTGCAGGGAGTTCGAAGCGGTACAGTCCATCCGACGTCAGACAGTCAGCGTTTAAAGCGACATCCTCATCCCACCACCCACCGGCAGCCAGCGCTCGAGTCCAAAAACGCCGCTCGGTCGATTCGGCAACAGAACCACGAGAGGCCGCATGCAACCCGGACCATGCTGCCCGAAGCGCCTCCTCATAAGAGGCCCAAGGGAAAGCCTCGGCAACCGTTCCTCCTAATCCGGCCGCAACCCGTAGCAGGACGTCAGGCATCGACATTGTGTCGTACAGTGGGCGACTGAACATTGGTGCCGACAAAGTGGCCACAGGAATGCCAACACTCGGTGATGGCACATCGTCATCAAAACGTTCGAACGGAGTAGATTCTGGCAAGATAAGGTCGGCCATCTGGGCCGTGTCGTCAACGAACGAGGTAAAACATGCAACGAATGGAATCTCGGAAAGGAAGCTATCAATCCCCGCCGATGAAGGCAGTGTGTGTGCTGGATTCGTGTCCGAGATTAGTAAGGCTCGAATACCTGACGAAGCGTCACTCTCTTTGGTTAGGTTAGCGAACAGTGCTTCTGGCGCTGGCACAACCGTTTCCAATGACGGCCACTCTGAGAAGGGTGGGTCTTGGTTAAAAAAGATTCCACCTTTCTTACCAAAGCCCCCGAGTAGGGCATTCAGATGATCCACAGCAACAGCGGTACCAAGTCCCGTTGAACCAGTTACCGCAGCATCGCCAGCAACAACAATCGCCGGACCATACATCGCCATTTCCGTCGCGACGCGTTCTAACGTTTCAACTGACACCCCTGCCATTTCTGCAACAAGTTCTGGCCCGAAGTCAGCCAACACCCGAGCACGAAATTCTTCAAAACCGCTCGTGCGATTCTCAATGAAACCTGTGTCGTATAGTTCATCCCGTAAGATCACATGCGCCAAAGCCAACACCAAAGACGCTTCACTACCGGGTCGTGCTGGTAACCATTCATCGGCTGCGGCTGCGGTGATAGACAAACGTGGCTGAACAGCAACCAGTTTGCCCCGCCTCCCAGGACGTCCTTGACGAAGATGGCCAACGCCCCGACCAAATCGGACGGGCGAACGAGAAGCATCGAGGACCGACGCCCCAACAGTCACAAGATAGTTCGCGTTTTCGAGATCATAGGCAAAAAATTCTTCGACACCTGTAGTCAATGCATGCGCACGGAGTACTGCACCGTCACCGAACGGTTCATGCACCAAATGGCGTGTCGCTTCGAACGTTGAGGTAAAACGTCGAACCATATCAAGACGATGTCCACGCAAGGCACCAGTTAGAAAGGCAAGCGTATTATCAGGGTCCTCTTGAACCGCAGCCAGCTCCGAGACCAGTCGTTCAATCGCGTCATCCCAAGAAATGTCACGCCATTGACCTGCACCACGTGCACCTTCTCGAATAAGTGGTCCACGAACTCGGTCGGGATGGTACATCGCCTGCGGCAGCGCCTGAGCACGAGCACAACTGGCCCCACGAGAAATCGGATGCGCCGGATTGCCTTCGACCTTCACCAGACGTCCATCCATTTTTCGTGCCAATAACCCACAGCCGCCAGGACATTCAACACAATTGGTCGGGTGAAATTCCTCAACTCCAGGAATGAACTCTTCCTCCGGAATGAGGATTGGAATAATTTGATCAGAACCCGGTGGTGCACAAGCATCAAAGAGCACCCCGGCCGTCCCAGTTACAACCGTATTCTTTAAAAAATCTCGTCGTTTCATTTATGACACGTCAGGCAATCCACTGAGGCCGCTTGTTCCTCGTGGCAAGTCATACACCAATCCATGTTATAGACCATATGCTGCACGGCTCGGTCACTGGTGCCAATGTCACCGTGGCAAGTTTGACAGTCAAGCTCCGCTCGCACGTGCCATTTGTGGCTGAAATGGGTGTACTTGGGAAGCTCGTAAAGCCGAACCCAAGGAATTTCTGTTCCGGCATCGGCGAACTCGAATATTTTTTCAAGATCGGCAGTGGGCTCTTCCTCGAACATGAGTGAATGACAGTCGACACACGTTGCAACAGGAGGCATCCCAGCTACGTCATAATCTTCGTAATAATCATGACAATAGGAACAATCGATTTGATTTTCAACGTGTATCCGATGAGAAAATGCAATTGGCTGGTCCGGGCTTGCCCCGGCTTTAGAACACCCTGTAAATAACATGCAACCCAGCAGCAGAAGGATGAGGCTGGGCAACAACTGACGTGTTGAATATTCCCGTGTCATTGAGCTGTTAACTACACTTCCAGATATTGCTACCGCGATGGCTCTCGCAAGCCAGCCGATGCAGTATTGATGAAGGACCTTACAACACTTACCGTCAAAACTTAATAAAAATTCATTGCTACGCGATTTGTTGCGTAGGATAAAAATTAAGTCGGACAGACCATGTCTTGGCCGCAACACTGTGGTGACTTGACCATTCCATGGCCATCAGGGCACTTGGACACATGCACGGACTTTCCATCATCCAATGTCACTGTGTCGTGAGCAAGTTCCTTCCCACAGCTTCCACAGGTCATGGTTCCAACGCTCATGCCACATTTTTCGCAAGTATAGGCTGCCATTTCTTCATTCTCCTCTTGTTACACGACTAAACAAAACTCACCTTTTTCAATAAATCCGTTTTTCACTGGCTGTCACAAGTAAAACATAGATGGGATGTACGCCTATTTGGCTCCTCAGGCTGGACTCGAACCAGCAACCCTCCGGTTAACAGCCGGATGCTCTACCATTGAGCTACTGAGGATCGTAATTCTTAGTCTTCACACATTATAAAGCGTGTGTGGCACTAAAGTGTGCATGGTAACGGAACCCGCAAGG
>DODG01000142.1:3010-3993 GCA_003509065.1 Acidobacteriota bacterium | reverse complement strand
TCATGAAAATGGATGCTTCCATATTGATGCGGGGCTTCTTTTCTCGAGAAAATACGGCCGGTCCAATTATGTCCTGTCAAGCCGCGCATCGGGAAATTAACAACAGTCCCATTTAGCTGGTTCCCAGAAATGTCGATAATTTCGGTACTGTTTGCAGGAGTCTTCGAAAAATCCCAAGCTCCAATGAGTCCTGGAATTGCCTCCGGTGACCCATCCGAGAATAAATGCTCAACTTCTTCCGACGTGAGCGACTGAGCAAACAGCCGTGGACTTTCTATTTTGCCGTTAAAACAATTTCTGGGAGCTATTTCAGAGCCTTCCTGAAGACCACCTGCAGCGATCGTTATCGCCACATCTGTCGATGCAAAACTTCCTTCCGGAACACTGACAGACCTCTCACAATCGGCATCAGGATTTGGCCATCTGCCCGCTTGGCGCTGCATGACCATTGCCTTTCCTGAAGCAGCGTCATATGTGCACACAACGAAGTACCACTGCCCTTCCTGAATGGGATGGTTCGTGGCGACTTCGGTAACTTTTTTATCGCGGACTAGACGAAGTGCGATACCGCCATTTGAATCTACATAGAGGCCAAACCCCGAGCTATCAGAGTTTTGCGCCAATATACCCTGGTAGTTTTCCTGCTTAGGTTTAGTTGCTCGAATCCATGCCTGAACGGTAAATTCATCTGAGATGCTTACGTTAATGCCACTCTTGATAAAGAGAAACGAACCAGGATAGGTGTTTTGTTGGCGCCCCTTAAGAGTTTGGCCAAAACCATCGATTGTTTCTGACTTGAACCCAGGCCCTTCGGGATTATTATCTCCATGAATCAGACGAACTAAATTTGCGTCGTATTCGGCGGCTTCAGTACTGATCCTAAAACTGACAGCATCTCCGGGGTGGACCACCATGGGCGTCGCGTATCCGATCAATTCGGATCTTGGTTTTCCCCTGAAATTAAGTTTCGCGGTCATTACTAC
>DODG01000142.1:1039-2625 GCA_003509065.1 Acidobacteriota bacterium | reverse complement strand
CTGTCGAGACAAAAACGACCCTGCAGAACACTGCAGGGTCGTCAATTACACATTGCGTCGGCTTGACCAGAAAAACAACCTTTTAGTCAGCCATTTACATAACTCTCAATTACTATCGAGCTAGGATTTTCTCCATACGATCCTGAGTGTCTGCGACCTGCTCGTCAATGGAAACATCGCAGGTTGTCACAGCCTCAAGGGCCTTACCAAATTCATCCAACATCTGGGCAATTTTTGGATGCGGCAAGAGTCCATCCCAGGTTGTCATAGCCCACCCAAAGTTATCTTGCAGGAGTTTATTGCCACCACTTGAATCAACATCACTTCGGGTACCTACAAAGCCGTAATGATTATTGAACGAGGTAGCAAAATCAGTTCCAACTAGGTATTTCGTTAATGCCCATGCAGCGTCCTGCTCTTTACTTTTCGCAGCAACTGCATAATATCCGGTCGTTGAGAATTGAGTTTGTTTTCCACCCGCAGCGCCAACTGGTTGAACGATAGTCCAGTTAAACGGTAGGCCTTCGTCCTCTAGAGGGATAACCCGACTCGGCTCTTCGACCATCATTGCTAGCTTTCCAGCCTTGAATAGAGATAGTGCAGCTTCGCGGTCATATTGACCCAACGGAGGCTGTACTTTGTCATTACACCGCAAATCAACTGCAAACTGCAGAGCGTTACGAACCGCGGGTGAATCGAAAGTTGCACTTTCCATGTCATCGGACACCATGTCGCCACCGTAGTTATGGATCATGTTGTAGAACCAATACCATCCATAGTCCTTAACCGTACTGGGGGAATTGAAACCCCAAACTTCCGGTGGGTTCTGAACCGCCTTCGCTGTAGCCATGAGCTCTTCGTTGTTGGTTGGAATTGAAAGGCCAGCGGCATCCAACATGTCCAAATTGACATACATAACAATCGTCCCGATTACCGCAGGGATGCCATACAGTTCATCTCCGTAGTAACTCGGGTTGACAATATTATCAGGGAAAAGAGACCGCTCACTTGCGTAATCGGCTGCGTTGAAACGCCCATCAAGATCGCTAAAGGTGCCACGTGAGCCAAAGAGATTCAGATGGGTACTCGTCTGATAGGTGACATCGTATACATCTGACCCGGCAAAGTTAGCCGAATATAACGCCTCGAGCTCACCCCATGGAATCACGATGTGTTCGATCTCCATTCCGGTGGCCGCCTTGAATGGGGCCAGCCATTCCTCCATCAGCGCAATCTCATCTGCTCCATGAGGTGCTTTAGCAAATTTAATAGTTACGCCGTCAAATTCCCCTGCGTGAGCTGTGCCTGCTAGCGCCACAAACGCAAACAACGAAGCGGAGACACACACAGTTGCAATACGACGAAGCAACGCGGATACACTAAACATGAATAGATCCTCCTAGTAATGAAGCTTTAACTTCGAATCCTGCCCAGCGAGCAATAACAATTTTATGCCCGGCGGACCACCATATACAGATACAGACCATCCAGTACTAATCACCAATTTATCACTGTGTGTTAACACGAATGATTGAACAGGTATTTAAAGTGAATTTGGTAAATTGTCAACCTTATTCGACAATTTG
>DODG01000142.1:0-664 GCA_003509065.1 Acidobacteriota bacterium | reverse complement strand
GCAACAAATGATTTCCACCTTTACTGATACGAGAAATGACATTCAAATTCCAGTTGGAACACTAATGATTTTCAACAGAAACTGATTCAGAATTACTCCTACCTGTGCCCCATTTGACTCAGCCATATATAGGATTTACTCGCTCGAGCCAATCCAAAGTTATACGATTAAATGTCGCGGGGTCCTGCACCCCAAAAAGATGCGATCCACCCGGAAAAATAATTAACTCTGAATTTGGTATACCATCTGCAAGTTCGCGTGAAAAACTGGGCGGAAGACACATATCAATTTCGCCAACTGTTACCAATGTAGGCGTCGATATTTTACCGAGGTGGTCTGATATATCATGTGACATGTTTGCATCTAGCTGGCCGCGCATGCCTTCAATCGGGGATGAATTCTTCTTCATGTTGTCCAGCACTGTCATCACCTGATCATAGTTGTCGGTAATAAAGTCAGGCGGAAACAAGTACAACAGCGCGGCCTCGTAGTAAAGATCTAAACCGCCTTCATCAAGCCAGCGCCCCAACATACCGAGGTACATTTTCGCGTAGCCATGCGTCTTGGCCCAACCCCCATGAAGTTGCAGTGTTTGCACCCGCTCTGGAAAAGCGATCGCCATCTGGGCCGCAATTGCTGCGCCGAGGGAAAGGCCAGAAAGATG
>DODG01000150.1:3225-3553 GCA_003509065.1 Acidobacteriota bacterium | reverse complement strand
GGGGTGGTAACAGTATCTCAGAAAACCTTAGTTACAGGCACTTCATCAATGTCACCCATCTCTCTACTACGGTCGAGGAAGACCGCCCCTCGGAAGAGGATCTTTTTGGACCCTATTGGGCCAAGTACGGAAAGTAGTCAGTTTCGACTTTGCAAAGATAATTAACCGCAGTCGGATTGATTTGGGTCTTTGACCGCTATCGATTAACTCCTCGGAAAGGACATAGCGGCTTGACTGTTTTTATCGGTCAGCCACCTCTCATTAAAGAAACATAGTAGAGAAACGAAACCAGAATCACCACGCCCCAAGCGAGCGCATGACCATTTTC
>DODG01000150.1:0-2891 GCA_003509065.1 Acidobacteriota bacterium | reverse complement strand
TGACCCACTTAATAAAACGGTCTTTCATTATTTTCCCGTTGGATTGAGGAAAGCAACTGCATAAGTGTTATAGGTCAGAATTTCTGCGGCGACCTTCTTAAACTCGTAGCTTTTATCCACCGTCGTCAGGCAGCATAACGCGCTCGATCATTGGCTCGAAAAATTCCAGCGGTTTCGACGGATAGTCCCTGCGAAAGGCGCGCTGGTCGTATTTGTCACACCATTCGATGCACGCCTCATAGTGTAGATTGTCGGAGTATGTATCCCGGGCATAGCGGTCCTGATTGACATGATGAAAGTAGTAATACCCCTGGAAGATGCCGTGGTGCTTGATAATCCAATGCCCCCGCTCCGATAAATAAGGTTTCAATATGGCTGCGGATACTTGGGAATGGTTGTCTTCAGAGACAAACTGACCGATGTCGTGGAACAAAGCCATAAACACCGTTTCATCATCGGCACCATCTTCGTATGCCAGTGTCGCTGATTGTAGTGAGTGCGCAAATGGATTAATCGGCGCACCGTCATCTATGGATGTGAGCTGTTTCAGCATATCGGTTAAGCGACTCGGCAGCAGGGCACGTCGGCCCGGTTGGCTCGCGGTGAAGTTAGCCCAATCCTCCGCCGTGCTCGTCTCCATGCTGGTATAGGTCGATCGTTGTCCAGTCATTGCTTGATCCTTGATGGGAGAGAAATTTCTTTGTTGATGTCTTTGAGTTAAGGCAGCACCGAAAACTAAAGCATCTTACTTGATTCCCCGTGGTTGTGGTATAGAGTGATTTTGTGGGAGCCTAACCGGTTCAAAATGTATGGATTGTTTGTCATCTCAAGTTAGTAAGTGAGCACGTGAGACAAATGTACCTACCGTAACCGTCAAATTTTTCACCATGTTTAAACTCAAAAACCTGCATCCTGCATTTGGCGTAGAAATCATCGGCATTGATCTCTCAGGGGCGTTGGAGCCGAATGATTTTTCTCAAATTGAATTGGTACTGGAACAATATTCTCTAGTGCTTTTTCGGAACCAGATTTTTGACGACGACAGCCAGGTCGCCTTCAGCAGGCGCTTCGGAGAACTTGAATACGATCATGTGGCCTATGGTCGGGAGCAAAAGATCCGATACATCGGCTGCATCGGCAATGTCGATGAGCATGGAAAACAAATGAGGTCAAACCACGAGCGGGTGGTGTTTTCGACCGGCAACGAAATGTGGCACTCGGATTCCTCGTTTCGACCGGTACCCACGCGTTTTTCGATTTCATATGCCTATGAAGTTACACCAGAAGGAGGGGAACTTGAATTTGTGAGTACCCGCTCTGCGTACGCAAGATTACCGGATGAGACTAAAGAAAAAATTGCGGATTTGGTTGGAATCCATGATTATGTTTATTCCCGTAGTAAGGTAGGGCCGAACGCGGTGACACCATCTCACGCGGAATCGTTGCCGCCAGTGCTGCAGCGTTTGGTGCGGAAAAATCCGGTAACAGGGGAGAAGAATTATTATATCGGCTCTCACGTCCGTTCGATTGAGAACTGGAGTGATGAAGAGGCCCGAACGTTACTGGACGATTTAACTGCTCGAGCGACTCGGCCTGAGGATATATGCCGACACCGCTGGCAAGTCGGAGATCTTTTGATCTGGGACAATCGATGTATCTTGCATCGGGGTAAACCGTATGATGCAGACCGCTACCGTCGGCGAATGCATCAGACGCGGGTAGCTGGGGCCGGCCCTACACTGGAGGAGTAAGCCACCACCACCTTAATGTGCAGCTGTTGATTTGCTCAGCAGTTACTGTGGTCGGCGGGAGAGAATGAGGTCGGAAGCCTTTTCCGCAATCATTAACGTTGCTGCCAGGGTGTTTGCCGAGACCATAGTAGGCATGATCGAAGCATCCACTATTCGTATGCCGCCCATATTGCATATTTCGAGGTTGTTATTGACTACCGCCATCGGGTCATTGCCCATGCGACAGGTGCCGACAGGATGATAGACCGTACCGCCACTTGATCTCGCGTAGGACAACAACTCGTCTTCGGTCTGGCAGTCTTTCCCGGGTATAGATTCCTCCTCAAGATACGTGAGCATTGACTTGGTCGTGAGTAGTCGCCGACACCAAATTAGCCCCTGAACAATGGATTGACAGTCCTCTTCGTCTGCCAAGTAATTAGGCTGAATTGCGGGCGCTTGAATGGGATCAGGTGTTTTCGCGCGCACAAAACCACGGCTTTGCGGTCGCATTTGCCAGATCCCGCAAGTGACACCGGGAAACGAACTAAAAGTGCCGATAGCACCCTCGGACTGTGAATAGCTTGCGGGAGTAAATACGAACTGGAGGTCTGGTTCGTTGACATTTGGCTGTGAACGCAGGAACAAACCGACATGTGCGGGGCTAAATGCCAGGAGCCCACGACCAGACAACAGCCACTTGCTAATTTCCCATCCTAAACGAACACCCCGAGTCCTGTGATTTAGCGATAGTTTTTTATTGATTCGGTAAGCGACACGGACTGCGTAATGATCTTGTAGTCCCTCGCCAACCCCGGGGAGTTCATGGACTACATTAATCCCTGCTGCCTGAAGAGTGTCTGCTGGGCCAATGCCCGAAGTCTGAAGTAGGTGGGGCGAGGAAATAGCGCCCGCGCAGAGAAGTACCTCGGCGTTTGCGTCGGCCTGGTGAACTCGTCCAAATCGCTGGTACGTTACACCAGTCACTTCTCGTCCAGAACATCGCAATTGCAACACATGGGCCTTGGTTTTTACACACAAGTTTGAACGGCGCTTGATTGGATGCAGGAATCCGTTAGCGGCACTGTGCCGTCGACCGTTCTTGATCATTCGTTGGTAGTACGCGATGCCTTCCTGTTTGGTGCCGTTGTAATCTGGATT
>DODG01000335.1:2062-2842 GCA_003509065.1 Acidobacteriota bacterium | reverse complement strand
ATGAGCGGCACCCCTATCTATAAACAGTGTTGTAGATCAACGGTCAAACCGAAGAGAATCGCGGGCTTCTGCTTCATGCCAGTTACCGTATCCCCGGTAGTACCGTTTGGATGCATCATCAAATGGCTGGAAGTCCAGTGGGGTTATCGACCCGGTCATGAGCGCCTTATGCACCAGCGCATTACGACGCTGTTTCAAAAGTATTCTCTGCGTCAGGTCATCCACTGACCAGCGCCGATGAACTTCAGACTCAAAATATTTTACCTCGGATTGCTTAGAAGAATCATTGACAAGATTGTTGCGTTCAAAAGGATCTTCAGCCAGATCAAACAGGCTACAAGGGCGACCTTCCCAGTGAACATATTTTTTCGAGCCTCGTCGGATCATTAAACCTGGCGCTCGTACACCTTCGAAAAGAATCTCCGAGACAGCTTCATCGAACCAATCCCTCGACTCTCCTGCCATCAATGAAACCAAACTGCGGCCCGCAATTGGCTCAACTAGATCCTCCGCCCCTTTTTCGAGCACAAGCTCCAGCAGCGTCGGCATTAAATCGACCAGGGACGTACACTGACTCACTCTTCGGGAACTGGAATCGCCCGGCACCGAAATCATCAGTGGAATGCGACAGGATTGTTCATAGAAACTCATCTTGTACCAGCATCCCCGTTCACCCAGCATATCTCCATGGTCAGCCGTGAATATCACAACGGTGTTTTGGTCTAACTTAGCCGCCTTCAGTGCATCTAAAACTTCACCTACGCGATCATCTACGAAACT
>DODG01000335.1:0-1700 GCA_003509065.1 Acidobacteriota bacterium | reverse complement strand
GCCTCGTCAGTAATTTCACATTCACCCCGATCATAATGGCTGTAAAGCCAGCGCCCATGGTTGTCCCGCTCGTCTGGAGCAATAAACGGTGTAATAGGCATGTCGATATCATCGTGTCGATAGCGTTCCCAATACGTAGGTGGTGTCACATAGGGGTCGTGGGGATGGGTAAAAGACACCTTGAGCATGAACGGTCGCGTATCCTGGCCACGCGCATAGTCATAGATCCAACGAACTGCCGCATGCGCCGCATCGTGATCAAAATCCTGTTGGATCGAACGCTCGGCTATACCCGCTTCTACAACATTGTTTAAGTTATGAAACCAATCCAAGGCACGATCTGGATCATCCCACATACCGAACCAACAGTTGTCTGCGGGACAAATGTCTGTTGTCAGTCGCCTCTCTAGGCCATGCAATTGATCTGCACCAACATAATGGGCTTTACCACTTTGCACTGTGACATAGCCATTAGCTCGCAAGTAATGTGCAAAAGTAGGTATTGAATGTTCGTAGTCACAACCGCTGTCGAAAACATTGACGGCCGATGGCAATTGTCCGGTCATCAACCCGGCCCTGGCGGGCACACACAAGGGCGAGTTGGAATAATGCGCATCAAAAATAGTACTGTCCGCGGCGATGTCATCCAGTCTTGGCGTTTTAACCACTTTGTGCCCATAGGCCGATAGAAAGTGAGGCCCTAACTGATCTGCCATCAGAAATAGAATGTTCAATGGTCGATTCATCTTTGATCCTTACACTATCAAGTAAACTAAAATCAGCCCCAAGATCGAGCCCGTGCTGATCGATGCTGAAGCCCGCATGGGATTTATATTACCTATAAAACAATTCGCTCGTTCGCCAAGTTTTCTGGCGAGATGCCTATAAGCAGTAATCCAACAGAGCACGGTCCAGTTAATCAAGTCGGCGCATTATTTACAGGCCAGGGAAACCTCAAAAGAATCAGCCCACAAATTCAGGCTTCAGCTGGATCCAATGCGAGTGCAGTAGGTTACAGAACCAAGGATCAGACGCAGACCGTTACCATGCTGAATCAGCCATCAGTGTTAATCCGTAATCTACCCACTGAGTCTGAGGTCTTACGTCGTCACAAATTTGTGGTTACAACTGACGAGTCGACTTCTTTATACTCGAGCGATCCTACAACTTAATGAATTCTCCGGAGAATCCGCATGGCTTCGTACGCTTTAATCAAGTTTAAGATCAGCAACAATTTTTCTGAATGGGAGCAGGCTTACTACAGTGCCCAACCGATGGCCCGACAAGCAGGCATCGTAGAACTCTTCCATGGCAGATGTGACGACGATCCACAAACATGCTTTGTTCTGTGCCATGTGCCCTCAAAAGAGGTCATGGATCAGTTTTTTGCCGAAGCCGGTGACCAGGTCGCAAAGTCGGGCCACATACTTGAATCTACTGAAGTCACGATGCTGAACAATTAACACAAATCCGTCCAGATAATAGACAACGACGAACTAAAAATAATCCAGTTTGTTCGCTAAGGTTCTGCCGGGGAGTAATCACTGGCAGAACCTTCTGCAATTTTGACTTGTAGCGACTGAGATCAAATGGCACCAGCTGATCTTAATCAATCCAATAAGCGCACCCCTTCAGGGAGATAACATTTGGCTTATTGCGATACGACGGTTGCATAGCTGAAGTGAAGGATCTCCGGATAA
>DODG01000067.1 GCA_003509065.1 Acidobacteriota bacterium | reverse complement strand
CACTAGCAGTCACATTTAATCAATCACTTACGCACACCGATCCCGCGCGAACATGACTAAAAGGGGCTCAAATGGACTGGTATCAGTCACATTCTAGTCACACACCACCCGACCCTTTTTGCATAAAAGAACGAATTCGAATATCCACCCCACGCAGCGGTGGGTAGTTTTTGGTTTACCTTTTATTCGGGTCCAATTCCTATAATTCGACTGTAAATTAGAACTTACGCTACTTCTTTGCGACTACTCTTACGTTGCCGCAATGCAGTCGATTTGCCGATATTGACGGTGCCGGAATTATCAATGTCACAGCAGTATCGATTAATTGCTTCCTCGGCGCTGACGTATTCGTCTCTAAGGTCGAGGCTTATTGCCTCAAGATCTCTTTCTGCTGGATCGCCGTAACCGGAGCCGCCTGGTAGACACAGTTCGACGATTTCCTGATCTGAAGTCAGAGTCACTAGTGCGCCAGTTCCTATTTCCGTAATCTCGCCAGTGCTCGTATTGGTAACTTTCGCGTTAGCGCCTTGTCCAGCCTCACCTCCAAACAACCCATCGGTTGAAACTCCCACACCAATTGGGTAGAGGCCTACCTGAGAAGTTTTGTTGTCATCGTACAATTTCCTAGCGCGAACTATTTGACCTAGTCCGCCACGTTGACAACCAGCTCCGGCGCTGTCTTGACGGTAACTCTTTTCCAGAACAAGTATAGGCGCCCTAGTTTCAAACAATTCGACTGAAGTATTCCCTGCGCTTGTTGGGAAAAGAAGTCCTGATTTGCCATCACCATGAGCAGAACCGCCTTGGCCGCCGCCCTGAAAAAGATGGTCATTATAGATTCTTCCACCTGATTCATATCCGTAGAAAAGAGCGGAACCCGGGAGGCCAGTAAAGGCCTGAACTCGGTCCGGTGCAGCTTCGGCAATGGTCCTATATACATTTGGAGCTAGGTACCAGCCAGTACGGGTACGCATGTTGACAGCGACAGGTTTGTCGCAGTTAAAGACGGATCCACTAGGGGCTTTGACATGAAGTGGTCGATAACAACCTGCGTTACTTGGAATCTCTGGTGAAAGCATACATTTGAGTGGGTAAAGAACGTGGCCCTGCGTGTAGCTGAAAGTGCAGTTTGATCCTCCTCGGTCTTTTTGTGCTGGAGCACCCTCAAAATCTACAGTCAACTCATCCCCATCTATTTCGATTTTTACTGGGTATTTTTCAGGCTCTTCAACACCATCGCCCCAGATTTCACCCTCGAAAATTCCATTAGGCAATTTTGAGACAGCATCTCGCATCGCTTGTTCAGCTCGATTTTGTATTACTCCAGCTAGAATTTCCAAATCATGCATCTCGTACTCGTCCATGAATTCCACTATCAGTTTTGCACCAGCTGCGTTAGCTGACACCAGAGCGTGGATGTCTCCGATTACTTGTTCTGATCCCCTAACATTTTCGCTGATTAGCGAAATTAGGTCTTCATTGATCCGACCCTCGTTGTAGAGCTTTATTGGGGGAATTTGGATTCCTTCTTCGTAAATTTCGCGTGCATTTAGGCTGTCTTTTGTTCCACCGATATCGGCAACGTGGCCGACACATCCCATTATCGCAACAACTTCTCCGTCTCTAAATACAGGTGTCGCGAAGGCAATGTCGAATAAGTGGCCGGCGCATAACCATGGATCGTTTGTCATCAACACATCACCCGGTTTCAGTGTATCAATTGGATACTTCTGGATCATTGCATTCACAGCTAATGCTAATGTGATATTAAAAACGGGCATTGCACGTGGTGAGTGTGCTAGCTGCTGTCCCTTAGCATCAAGAATTTCGCAGGCAAAGTCCTGCGCTTCTCCAATTATTAGTGAAAATGCTGTACGTATAACAGTATGCCAACACTGTTCAGTGATATTAATTAGCCGGCTCCACATAATTTCTAAGCCGATAGGATCGTTTTCGAGTTCTTCTGCAGAACGGGTCAAAGAGCGACGTTCAGCTATATTTGTCGCTCTCGTCATTTGGGTTGTTGGCAGCTTAAGGCGAAGGTTTAGATCAGTGTCTATTTCAACTGTTACGCCTGGAGGAACAACGGTTGTTGACTCAGTTTCCTCAATAATCGCTGGCCCGTCTATGACCTTGCCAGGGGCCAAACGATATCTGTCGAACGTCGGTGTCTCGATAAATTCGCCAATCTCCGGGAAGTAGGCTTCTCGGGAACGAGGTGGTAAATCCTGCTTGGAAGAATCAACATCGCCCTGGTCATAGACTGCATTTGGCGAAGGCCCGTTGCAGAGTACTTTCCAGTTCAATATCTGAATCTCTACACCTTCGTAAAGTTGGGTGTAGAGTCTCGTATACTCTTTTTCGAAATCATGCCTAACAATTTCCAATTTCTTAGAATCGATAGATCCTTCCGGGAATGGGATTGTAATTTCATGCATTTGGCCAAGCAGTCTCATCTCGGCACATCGAGATACGGTGATATCGGAGTTGGACACACCCGCATCGAGTAGAAGCTTCCTACCTTTATCTTCGAGTTCGATAAAAAGAGCATTAGTTTCTGTGAGGTCTAGTTCATCAAGCAGGCCTGGCGACGATTGCCGGAATTCGAAACTTAGTGGTGTAACTAGGAAACCGAAAGCCGAGGCAATTCCGGATCCCGGCGGAATAATCACTTCTGATACCCCAAGCTTAGCCGCAACACGTGCAGCGTGAAGAGGGCCCGCACCCCCCATCGCTACCATGGCGTAACGCCGAGGATCACGACCTTTCTCGACGATGTGAATTCGTGCAGCGCTCGCCATATTTTCACTAACGATGTCATAAATGCCCCAGGCCGTATCAACATTAGATAGCGATAGATTCCCTGCAATCCCAGCCATAGCTTCTCGTGAAGCTTCAACATCTAGCGACATTCGGCCGCCCAAGAAATGACTGGGATTAAGGTAACCAAGTAGGAGATTGGCGTCGGTAACTGTAGGATTACTGCCACCCAACCCGTAACATGCCGGCCCTGGCTTTGCACCAGCACTATCCGGACCAACTTTCAAGAGGCCGAGGGAATCAACTCGCGCGATACTACCGCCGCCTGCGCCAACTTCGATCATTTCGATAACTGGCGCGACTAGTGGTAGTCCACTACCTTTTTTGAAGCGATGAACGCGTGCGCCCTCCATCATAGGAGCAATGTCCGGTTTTCCGTCCTGGATTAAGCAAACCTTTGCCGTGGTGCCGCCCATATCAAACGAAATCAGATCGTCGTTGCCGACCTTTCCACCAAAATAAGCGGCAGCTAGCCCCCCACCCGCAGGTCCCGACTCGACAAAGCGAATCGGGTTAGCAATAGCTATGTCTGGGGCTGCGAGGCCACCTGCAGAATGGATAAGATGAAAATTTCCAGTAAAACCATTAGCTGCAACTCTTTTGGTTAGTCGGGTTACATATTTATCCATTAAGGGTCGAACATAGGCGTTCGCAACAGTGGTAGATGTTCGATCAAATTCTCGGAGCTCTGGTTGAACTTCACAGGAAATTGAAAGTGTTAGATCTGGGTAGTGTTCTTGAATAAATGTGCCTACTTCTTTTTCGTGCGATGGATTTTTGTAGGAATGAAGGAAGCAGACGGCCAGAGCCTCGACGCCTTGTTCGACAAGCCAATCGACTTCCTTACGTACCTCCTCGATTTCGAGAGGTGTAATCACATCACCATCTCGGTTGACTCTTTCAGTTATTTCCCGCCGCAAATACCGAGGTGCCATCGGCTCAGGAAACTGAAGAAACAAATCATGAATATCGTAACGCTGCTCAATACCCATCTCTAGAATATCGCGGAATCCACGTGTCGTGAGCAGTCCCGTTCGCGCGCCTTGTCGCTCAATAAGGGCATTTGTAACCAAGGTGGTTCCATGGACCAGATGATTTACGTCAGAAAAGTTGAGCCCCTGATTTGACAGTATCTCCTGTAGGCCTTTAAGTGCACCCACAGATGGATCATCAGGCGTTGTCAAACATTTGTGCACTGATATTTCATTGGACTCCGGATCTAAAAGCACAAAATCCGTGAAAGTTCCGCCAATATCAAATCCAAGGCGGTATTTTCCACTGCTATTATCCATGGCTAGATTTCTCCTATTTGTTTTAGCCCGCGCTTCTAAGTATTCTTGCTAATGCTTTGTTAGGATGTGAAAACTAATAAGTAAGGTCGATCGTCTCTCAATCCACCAATAGTTATTAATTGATTTCAAGAATTAACTTGCCAAAATTAACATTTTGATCCATAAGTAGATGCGCATTTCTTACGTCACTGAAAGGCAGTCTACTGTGTATTATTGGTTCGATCGTACCGTCGATATATTTGGGAAGCCAACGTTTTTCAATGCGATTGACGATCTGGCGCTTATTCTCTAGCGTTTGTGCCCGTAGTGTAAAACCAAAAATCTTCAGCCGATATTTAAGTATTGGCCCTATGTCAAACTCTGTTCTTGCACCTCGAAGAGCTCCGACCAGGACAAGCCGACCCGTGGTTCTGAGCAGATTAATGTTTCGCATCAAGTAGTCACCACCAACGAGGTCCTGAATAAGATCAACACCTCTGTTGCCGACAGTTCTCGTAACTGCATCAACAAAATCTTCGGCATGATAGTTGATACCCATGTCTCCACCGATGCTGCAGACAAGGTCAATTTTTTCTTGGCTTCCTGCGGTGAATAGAACTTTTGCGCCTACCGATTTTGCCATCTGAATTGCAGTTGTCCCCACGCCACTTGCGCCAGCATGAACTAGGATTGTTTGCTCTGCTTCTAACGCACCTAGCTCAAATACTGTTTCATTTGTTGTGCAGGCAACTTCCATCACTGCGGCAGCTTTGGCAAAATTCCAATTAGGCGGTATCGGTAATGCTAGACCTTCGTCTACAAGGCAGTATTCCGCATACGCACCTTCAGCAACCAGAGCAAATACCCGATCACCCACTTTGTAACGTTGAACGTCCGGGCCAATAGCTTCAACTTCTCCCGCGAGTTCTAGGCCGGGGACGTTTCCGAGTCCAGGTGGCATAGGATATAAACCTTGTCGCTGGAGGGAGTCTGCTCGATTAATGCCTATCGCTCGCACCCGCACGACTAAATTAGCACCCTTTGCGTTAGGAATCCTTCTGGTTTCAAAAACTAAGGAAGAAACATCTCCTGGATGTGAGATGGCAACTGCTTGCATGGAGGTCGTGTTGGTCAATTTGAATTATTCTGCTGGGTGATTTACTCTAAGTGATATATTACGATAATATCGACTCTAGATGAAATAGTCGCTGTAGATCAAAAGCAGATTTCGTAGGGTTTCATCAATTAGGTAACCCCTATAGCTTTAGGTAAGTTTGAGAGTGATCATTCTGAAGAAGGAGATGTGAAGCTTATACTTTGTAGGATTTATCTATTACTCACTATTAAATAAAATTAAGGAGCCAGCAAAAAATGAAAATCAATGACAGGAAACAACCTCAAAGCACTGGTCGTCGAAAAGTCCTGAAAGGGATGGCTGGTACGACTGCGCTTTCTACCCTAGGGTTCCCAGCCATCGTATCCGCGTCGGCACCCTTGGTCGTTAACTCCTATGGCGGTGCATTTGAGAAATTCATCCGCTCAGAGATTATTCCAGATTTCGAGTCCTCAACTGGCATCAAAACTAAATTGGACATCAACCTCGGCAAGGGGTGGTTGACTACCCTTCGGGCAGCAGGTCCAGAAAATCCTCCGTACGACGTGTTGATGACCAACGAGACTTGGGCAAGCGTAGAGCGAGGGGAAGGCTTCTTTGAAGCCATACCGGAAGATAAAGTGCCGAACATGGCTGATTTATATCCCGTCGCCCGCTATAAGGACAACATCGCTGTTATCGGAATGCTCTCCCCGCTTGGTTTGCTATATCGTACTGATATGGTTCCTGAACCGAAGAGTTGGGAAGATCTCTGGACTGTGCCCGAATACCGCGGCAAGACTGGTCTCTATACTGTTACCAACTCTGCCGGCTACATGACCATCCTGATGACGGCCCGGAACTGGTTTGGCTCAGAATACGAAGTTGACAAGGCGATAGACAAGCTGAAGGAACTCAAACCCTTCTTGCAGGCTGACTTTGGTGGCACGATGGAAAAGTACCTAATTCGCGGCGAAGTGGCCATCGCACCTGCCGACTTCGCAGCTAAGGGTCGGATGATATCCAAAGGTATAGGGGGGCCCGTCGAAGTTGTCGCGCCCAAGGAAGGAATGTTCTGCTGGGAGCAGGTCTTCAATGTGCTCAAGGGTAGCAAGAAGAAGGAAGAAGGCTACCAGTGGATCAATTACATCCTCGACCCTGACGTTCAGGCGAAGTTCGTGGTCGGTCTTTCCCAGGCGCCCGTCAACAAGAAGGCGCAGGTACCGGCCGACTTCCAAGGCATACACGGTGAGCGTATGAATGAGATCGTCATGTGGGACTGGGCGACAGCAAACTCGGTCCGGGACCATGTCATAGAGCGCTGGAACAAGGAAATGCGCTAGGCGAGAACGAGCAAAGTTTTGTACTGAACTTGCTTAAATAAGGTTTCCCCGACACCCTCGGTGTCGGGGAAACCTCTACATCGTGAATGGCTTGTGATTTGACGATCATGACTACTCTGAACCTCAAAAACCTTAGCTGCCACTTCGACGACGTCGTGGCTGTGGACGGCATCGACCTCGATGTTGGCGATCGTGAATTGGTTTCACTGCTGGGACCCAGCGGCTGTGGCAAGACAACAACCCTACGATGTATTGCTGGGTTTGAATCCCCCGACGGTGGGGATATTCTCTTTGATAAGGCGAGCGTGATAGGGCTTCCGCCTGAGAAGCGCGATCTCGGCATGGTTTTTCAGAACTATGCCTTGTTCCCGCATATGACGGTCTCAGGCAATCTCGCCTATGGCCTTCAGATGCGCAAGACCCCTCAACAGGAGATCGACAGGCGAATCGGCGAGACCCTGGAGATTGTCCAACTGGCCGGCCTCGATGATCGTTACCCCAACCAACTTAGCGGCGGGCAGCAACAGCGAGTCGCCCTGGCGCGCGCGCTAATTATTGAGCCACGTGTTCTTCTGCTTGATGAACCATTGGCCAATCTCGATGCTAAGCTACGCGAGGAGATGCGGTTTTTTATCCGTAACCTGCAGAAGGATCTCGGCATTACCACGATCTACGTAACCCACGACCAGGCCGAGGCGATGGTCATGTCGGACCGTATCGTCGTGATGTTCAACGGCCGTATTCATCAGATCGGTAAACCTGCCGAAATTTACAACTTTCCGGCCACTCAGGAAATCGCCGATTTTATTGGCCTCTCCAACTTCATCGTTTGTACCGTAACCGGTCGTGGAGACAATGATCAATATATCGTCGACACGCCCGCCGGCACACTGCGCTCGACCACCAACGCGAACCACACGGTCAGTTCTAAGGTCATCATGATGGTGCGTCCCGAGGTAATCACACTGCACACCGGAAGTGTGCCAGGGGAGTACAACGAGGTAGAAGGTGTGGTAATGGAGAAATACTATTTAGGTAGTGCGATTACTTATCGGATTCGGTACGCCGACGAAGGGGTTCTGCAAGTTCAAGGCCAGCCCTGGTCAGAGTTCGAGGTCGGTGATCCGATTTGGTGCCGATTCGACGTCGAGCGCAGCTGGATTCTGCCCTCAGAGTCTAACTGAAGTCTCTCCAATTCTATCTAACAGCCCTGCCATGGCCCGATCACGACTGACCTTGCTGTTGTTGATTCCGACCTTGGCGCTGCTCGGCGCATTCCTGTTGTTGCCTTACCTGAACATGGTGGTAATGAGTTTTCGCACACCATCGACCAGCGCCGTCTTTGCGCCGGGGTTTACGACCGCCAACTATCTCAATGCACTGTTGGACCCTGATTTCTATTATCTTGAGATCCTCTGGGACACGATGGTCCTGGGGTTCTGGACCACGCTCGTGAGCCTGATCCTCGGGTTTCCGCTGGCCTATCACCTGGCTAGGACCCAGTCACGGCTAAAGACACTACTGTACTTTTTCATACTGTCGCCGCTACTGGTCGGGGTCGTTATCCGTTGCTACGGCTGGATGATCATTCTCGGACCCCACAACGGGTTGATCAACACGACACTCAAGCAGCTGAACCTCATCGAGAACTCGCTGCCATTGATGTTCAATACGTTCGGGGTGAGCGTGGGCCTGATCCACGTGTTTCTGCCATTTATGATCCTGCCCTTGCTTGGCTCCATTCAGGCGGTCGACCCGGCCCTTGAAGAAGCATCACAGTCGCTCGGCGCCTCGAGACTCAGGACTATGATCAAGGTCATAGTGCCGCTGAGCCTACCCGGAATCCAGGCGGGTTCGATCCTGGTGTTCGTCCTGACCATCAGCTCGTTTGTCATTCCCATTCTGCTGGGCAGCTACAAGGTCATGATCATGCCCACCCTGGTCGTGCAGCAGATCATGGATGCGATGCTGTGGCCGTTCGGTGCGGCGCTGGCATTTATTCTCTCCATCACCGGGGGATTCGTGATCTACTTTTACCTCAAGTTGACCTCTCGGTTGGTCCCGAGCAGTCAGTAGCTGACTATGACCCAAGTATTCTCAGGCCAAATCACTAGCCGGATCGTTGTTCTCGGGTTTATCGTGCTGGTTTACATCTTTTTACTGACACCTCTGCTGGTGGTCGTTATCGCCTCTTTCGACTCGGCAGAAATTCTCTCTTTCCCGATTGAAGGCTTCTCGCTCAAGTGGTACAAGAAGGCCCTGTCCACCGAAGGCGTGTGGCTGGATTCCATCTTGCTATCGGTTAAGATCGCCGTGCTGGCTACGATCATCTCGACGGCTCTCGGGACGGCGGTCTCGCTTTACGTCGTGCGGTTCGCCGGCAAATGGCGGGAGTCATTGCGAATATTCATAATCTTGCCGCTGCTCCTACCGGAAATTCTTACCGCCATCGCGTTGTTAATCTTTTATTACAACATCGAGGCTTTCTTCTCCGCCATAGGAACACCGATGTTGTCCGGCATTTTCAGGCATTCCTTTTTCGGACTGCTCACTGGTCATGTACTGATCACCCTGCCATTTGTTTTTCTCGGCATCTCCGGTTCTCTGAACAACTTTGACCTGTCGTTGGAGGAAGCGTCCCGGAGCCTCGGTGGGGGTCGTTTCATAACGTTCTGGCGAATTACACTGCCGATCGTCAAGCCCGGCATTATCGCCGGCGGGCTGCTCGCACTAATTGTTTCCTACGACCTGTTCGCCATTTCCTTCCTGCTGAAACCCATTGGTACCGCAACGTTGCCAATTCAGCTGTTCGACTATGTCCGCTGGGAGTTCGACCCGACAGCTGCAGCTGTCTCCACTGTCAGTATCGTCTTTACGCTGGTCGT
>DODG01000249.1 GCA_003509065.1 Acidobacteriota bacterium | reverse complement strand
GTAGGCTGCTTTCATCAGCCACAAAGACACGTTCGGTTTCCACATCACAAGGATGAGGCCGACCAGTTGTAGCAGCACAAACGGGATAATGCCCTTATAGATTTCCTGGATCTTAACTTCTTTAGGTGCGATGCCCTTTAGATAGAACAATGCAAACCCAAATGGCGGCGTGAGGAAGGAGGTTTGTAGGTTGATAGCCATTAGTGTCAGAAACCAGAAGGTAATGTCCTTGGAAGCTATATGGTCACCAAAATCTAGGCCCGCGACCAGCGGGGCAAAAACTGGTAATACGATCAGAGTGATTTCAATCCAGTCGAGGAAGAAGCCTAGAAAAAATGTAATCGCCATCAGGAGTATTAACAGTTGCCAGGATGTTAGCCCGGCTTCAAGGATGAGATGCTCAACGATGTCATCGCCACCCAGTGATCGATAGACGTAGGCAAAACACGTTGCACTGATGATAATGAAGAAAATCATGGCGATCGTGCGGGCTGATGTGTGGCAGACTCCAGTGAGAAGCTCCATGGTCAGGCGGCGATTACCTGCAGCCAACAATATAGTACCGAACGCACCGACCGCACCGGCTTCGCTGGGCGCGGCGATGCCAAACAGAATAGAACCTTTAATCATAAAAATTAACAATACCGGCGGTAAGAAGCTCTTAAATATCATTCCTGGATATTTGTTTCTGGGCACATGCAACAGTTCCGGTGGTAAGTCGGGGGCTACATCCGGTCTCAGTTTGGCGTAAATTGCGACGAACAATAAATAGAAGAAGGCCAGCACTAGTCCTGGGACAATAGCGGCCATAAACATGTTCCCAACAGAGACGGCCATGAGGTCCGCCATGATGATCAACATGATGCTGGGCGGTATGAGAATGCCTAGGGTGCCGGAAGCGGCGATGCAGCCGCAGGAAAGAGAGTTCTTATAGCCTTGTTTTATCATCGTAGGCAGGGCGAGTGCGGTCATCATCGTCACCGATGCACCGATAATCCCTGTCATTGCGGCTAATACTGTGCCCATCACGATCACGGCGAGTGCCAAGGACCCTGCCACCTTCTTGAGTAGCACCTGCACACAGTACAAAAGATCATTGGCGACGCCGCTTCGTTCCATCATGACGCCCATAAAAACAAAGGCAGGTACGGCAACCAACACCAAGTTTTCGGCACCTTGGAACCAGATTCGGGGTAAGAAGTTAAAAAACTCGATCAATGAAAACATATCGAGAAAGTAACCAATAATGCCGTACAGGAAGGCGAGGCCCCCAAGTATGAATGCAACGGGAAATCCGGAGAATAGTAAAATGGCCAGAGTCACAAACATACAGAGTGGCAAATAGTCCTGAAAGAAATACAGCACTGATTCTTGCGCTTCCTCATCCATGCTGCTGATTGAGGTATAGGCCACAATAATGGCCAGAACTATCAAGGCAACGAAAGCCTTACCCCAATGTTGAGCGATACCCTTTTGGATGCCTTCCATGCCGGACTCCAACTTCAGTTAGATTGTTTAAATAAGGACTGGGGCCAGAAATCTGGCCCCAGTCTCTACTTCTTAATGACCTACTACAACAACAACCGAACTTTTAGTCAAGGTAGGTCGGTTTTAGAGCCTGAGCAGCACCCCACTTGGAGTATGCTTTACGCCACGTGTTATAGCTCGCGGTTATTTCTGCGAACAGTGGATCATTGGCTGAATCTTCAGCAACGACTTCATTCCACGCTCTTTCGAATACAGCGATCTGGTCATCGGTCCATCGACGTGTGATTACACCATGCTTGAAAAGTAAATAGGCACAAGACAAAAAGACGGTGCTAGATGCTCCTCCCCTTTGATTTCGTTTTTGTTTACCACTTTAGAGGCGTTCCCCAGCCTCCACACCCGCAAGCTACCATCAAATATCGGCCCAAGCAACCTTGACAGGCTGGTACCAGTCTTCAATTTTCTATTTCTATATCCTGCAGTTGGAAAGCAAATGTCACGTTACCGATGAGCCGTACAAGTACATCGAACGTGAACCGTTGTCGAATTAGCACTTGTCCCGCGATATTTGTAGTGTTTTCTCGTTAGTGGAATAGTATTTCCCGATTGACAACAAAGACCTCGTCCAACGTGGAATCTAGTCCGTCTAACGCATTTTGTGCCGCAATACGGGCGGTGCGGGCCGAAGACTCTACTGTTACGCCTGCACAATGTGGACTGACCACGACGTTTGCTAGTTCTAGCAGATTAAGAGATGGACTTGTCGGCTCGGTTACAAAAACATCAATGCCAGCACCGGCGATTTCTCCTTGGAGGAGTGCGCTGTGTAACGCGGTCTCGTCGACGATGCCGCCCCGGGCCGTGTTGATCAACAGTGCATTTGGTTTCATGAGCCTAAGTTCATGGTCACTGATTAGATTGTTCGTTTCTTCATTGAGAGGGCAGTGGACTGACACAACATCCATTTGAGGTAGGGCCTCGTGGAGATTGCGAACGATCTGAGCGCCTTGATCTTGTACTACGCTGTCTGGGACATAAGGATCATAAGCGTGTACCGTCATACCAAAAGCGAGTGCACGACGCGCGACTTGGCTCCCGATACGACCAAATCCAATAACCAGTAGCTTAGATGTCTCGATCTCACGGGCAATAGGCGCGTTCCTGAAACTGAAATCACCCTGACGGGCCGCAGTGTCATAGCATTGGCCCTGCTTGGCCAATGCCAGGATGAGGTACAAGGTATGTTCGGCGACCGAAACCGCGTTGCCGCCAACTGCGATTGTCAACGGAATCCTACGCGCAGTAAGCGCTTGTACATCCACCGAATTGAAGCCCACACCATGGCGAGACACGACTTTTAAAAGTGGTGCGGCCTCGATGATGGCTGAAGTAATCAGTGCTGAACGGACCAGTATGGCATCGGTATCGGGCACCAGTTTTACCAGATCGGACTCTTTGTGGGCTTCAGTTGTCTCGATCGTTACATCGCTCCGTGCTCGGAGTAAATTAATGCCGTCCTGGTGAATGTGGCCGATGACAAGAATTTTCATGCTGCGTTAATTATTTAACTTGTGCAGATTCAGTCAGAGCGGCCCTCAGCATTTCAATATTAAATGAAGGATCGCGTGCAGCGTCCAGTTGCACCGCTTCTTTTCTGATCATCAGGTCAACAGCTGCCGGTAGTTTGTCTACAGCGTCATTTGGAATTACGACCGCACCGTGGCGATCGGCATGGATGATATCGTTGTGTTTGACGACCATGCCAAAGACTTCGACTTGTGTCTCGAAATCGATAACATGGTTGAAAATATGGCTCGGTACTACTTTGCGTGCAAGTATTTGGAATCCCGGGGCACAGTCATCAAGGTCACGCATTGCGCTGTTGGTGACAGCCCCAAGGCAACCGAGTCCTTTGTGGATATTGGTCTGCACTTCACCCCAAAAGGCGCCAGCGCCAGGATTGGTTTCAAAATCCTGGATCACAGCGATCGTTGGTTGGGGGGCGCCTGCAACATATTCATAGTACGCCAACCGCCGTTCGGCAAGCGTCTGTGCGTTCTCTTCCGGTTGTGTTCGCGAGGCACAGCGCGCGGTACGCGCATAGCCCACAATAGGTTTGAGGGTAGGATCAAGGCAGACAGCGTGCTCTACAGTGAAGCCATACCCGCGTCGCTCCGGAACGATCAACTCAAGGGCGTTGCAGATTGTTGGTGTATCCCATTGAGTTAGAAGGGATAGCTCAAGTGGCGTGTTTAATGTCATGGTGCTCACTCTTGTAAAT